>NZ_JBMBWH010000006.1:0-253202 GCF_048606435.1 Knoellia terrae
TCCTCGACAAGCTACTGTCCGAGCACGACAACCCCGGTGTTTCCTTCACCGCTTGAATCCACCCCGCACTACGGTGCAGTAGGTCGCTCGAGAAGCGGCGCGGTATGCCGGGTGGGCGGCTCAGTCGGTGACGTGCGCCGCGACGTGGGCGGCGTCGTGGACCAGGGGGCTGAGGCCGACGGAGCGGTCGACGGCGTCGGGGTCGCCGCACACCTCGAGCCAGTTGGCGAGGAGGCGGTGGCCTCCCTGGGTGAGCACCGACTCCGGGTGGAACTGGACGCCGTGCAGCGGCAGCTGGCGGTGCTGGACCGCCATGATGATGCCGCTCTCGGTGTGCCCGGTGGAGACGAGCGACTCGGGCAGGGTCGCGGGGTCGATCGTCAGCGAGTGGTAGCGCGTGGCCGTGAACGGCGTCGGCAGCCCGGCCAGCACCCCGTCGCTCTCGTGGTGCACGAGCGAGGTCTTGCCGTGGAGGAGCTCGGGTGCCCGCCCGACGACCCCACCGGCGACGACGCCGAGCGCCTGGTGCCCGAGGCAGACGCCGAGCATCGGCTGCGCCCGCTCACCGCACGCCTCGATCATCGCCATCGACACCCCGGCCTCCTCCGGCGTGCCCGGCCCCGGCGAGACGAGGACCCCGTCGAAGTCGGCGCCGTCGGCAGCGCTGATCGCGTCGTTGCGCACGACCGTGCACTCGGCGCCGAGCTGCTCGAGGTAGCCGACGATCGTGAAGACGAACGAGTCGTAGTTGTCGATGACGAGGATGCGGCGGGGCGAGTCGGTCACGAGGGCTCCGGAGTCGGGAAGGGCGGGTATGCCGTGCCACCAGTATCGGTGCCCACGGTCGTCTCGTCGTAGGGCAGCCAGGAGGCGACGAGCGGGAAGAGCCACTCGAAGCAGGCGACCACGACGAGCCCGACCAGCAGGAGCAGGAGCAGGACCCTCACGAGGACGGGTCCCGGCAGCGTGCGCCACAGTGCGGCATACATCAGGACGTCTCCACGCGCGGGGCGGGCAGGTCGTCGACCAGCGAGAGCTGCGCCCGTGTCCGGGTGCGGACGAGCTCGGCGTGCACGATCCACCGCTGCTTGGCACTGAAGCGGGGATGACAGGACGTGAGCGTGAGCATGGACTTCGTCGGCGTGGCACCCGGGTCACCCGGCACGGGCGCGATGACGTCGGACTCCCACGGACGCACGATCTCGTGGCTGGTCACGGCATAGGTGCTCTCGCCGGCCGCGGTCTCGACGACGACCTCGTCGCCTGCGCGGAGCCGGTCGATGTCGGCGAGCGGCTTGCCGTAGGTGGTGCGGTGCCCCGCGATGGCAACGTTGCCGACCTGTCCGGGCGCGGCCGTCCCGACGTAGTGGCCGAGGCCCCGTGCGAGCTCCTTCGCCGACGTCCCCTCGACGAGCGGACGGGCGTAGTCGGCACCGAAGCGCGGGATCCGCACGACGGCGAAGACGTCTCCCTCGATCCGCACCGTGCTGTCGGCATCACCGGGGTCGCCGGCGCCACCCACGTCCCGAGACGCCTGAGCGAACTCGCGCTCCAGGGACGTGACCGTCGCCGCGTGCGCCCGGTCGGACTCGACGTCGGTCCACCACACCTGCCAGACGACGAAGAGCAGGACCAGGGCGCCGAGGGTCACGAGCACCTCGCCGACGACCCCCACGACCCCTGCTGCCCTGCCGCGCAGGCTCCGGCTCACGGCGCCACCGTGGCGTAGTCGGGCGTGATCGAGCCGGCATACGCCGGGAACGAGAAGTCGTCGAAGGACGCCACGTCGTAGCCGAGACCGACGGCCTTGACGTACTCCTTGTAGATCGAGACCTCGGGCGACTGCTCGAGGATGTCGCGCAGCCGCTGCGGGTCGCCGATGGCGCGGATGCGGTAGGGCGGGGAGTAGACCCGGCCCTGGAGGATGAGGGTGTTGCCGACGCAGCGGACGGCACTGGTGGAGATGATCCGCTGGTCCTGGATCATCATCGCCTCGGCGCCGCCGGCCCAGAAGGCGTTGACGACCGCCTGCACGTCCTGCTGGTGGACGACGATGTCGTCGACTGTGAAGCCGGGCGGCAGGGCGTCGACCCCGAGCTCGGAGTCGTCGAGCTGGACCTCCACGCCGGGGCCCTCCACCGGGGTGCGCCCCGCGGCGACGGCGAGGGCGTCGGCCTCGCGCTTGAGCTCGCCGATCGCGGCGTTGCCGGGGGTGCTCGTGCGGGTGAGCTGCTCGACCTCGGTCTCGAGGGCCTGCAGCTCCTGCGTCATCCGGGCGTTCTCCTTGGTCTCCTGCCGGATGATGTCGGGGATGCCGGCCGCGTCCGAGCGCAGGCTGCGGCCCTGGGCGACCGACCCGCTCGTGGCGAAGAGGATGCCGGCGAGGATGGCCACGACGGGGACGAGGAGCGACCACCCGCTGGGTCGCGTCGTGAGGAAGGTCCTGCGCTCGGCCACGGGGGTCACCGCCTTTCAAGGTCCAGGCTCTACGCTAGGCCACGACCCCGAACGTCAAGGAGACAGTCCGTGCCAGAGTCCAAGGGCCGCGCCAAGCCCGCCTACACCCCGCCCCGCACGGCGCAGACCAACGCCACGAAGCCGAACCCGCGCTGGTTCGTGCCCGTCATGCTCGGGCTGATGCTCATCGGTCTCGTCTGGGTCGTGACCTACTACATCTCCGGCGTCAAGGAGTACCCGCTGCCCCAGATCGGCCGCTGGAACCTCGGGGCCGGCTTCGCCTTCATGATGGCCGGCTTCCTCATGACGACGCGCTGGCGCTGACCGCCCGAGCCGCGCGAGCCGCCCGAACGGCATACGAGAACGGCCCCTGACCTCATCGGTCGGGGGCCGTTCCGCGTCTGCCGCCCACACCGTGTGGGGACAGGCTGTGGACAACCGGGAGTTGTCCACAGGAGTTGTCCCCAGTGTGGATGAATGACAGCGATGTAATCCGGCGTCAGATCGGGGACGAGGTGAGCGCGTACTTGAGCAGGGTGAGCCCGACGAGCGCGACCGCGATGGCGCCCAGCCCGATCCAGTGCACCCCGAAGCTCGCACGCTGCGTCGGCGCTGCGTCCGCCGGCCGACGACCGGTGTAGGCCACGACCGCCGCGCACGCCGCCCCGACGAGGAGCCCCCCGAGGTGCGCCTGCCAGGCGATGCCCGGGATGACGAAGCCGAGGACGGCGTTGATGCCGATCGTCGCGTACATCGTCGCCGCCGAACGGCCGAGCCGGCGCTGCAGCACGAGGAACGCCCCGAACAGCCCGAACACCGCACCGGACGCGCCCACCGCTGGGGTCTCCCACGCGCCGAAGTCGCGCCGGTTGAGCTCGTCGATGGTGTGCGGGAAGGCGAGCAGCAGGTAGACGACCGAGCCGCCGATGGCGCTGATGAGGTAGAGCGCGGCGAAGCGGGCCCGCCCCAGCATCGGCTCGAGGTACTGGCCCATGACCCACAGCGCGTACATGTTGAAGCCGATGTGCAGCAGCATGCGCGGGCTGTGCGCGAACGCCGAGGTGATGAAGCGCCACGGCTCGGTGTCGCCGAGGTAGGGCACGAAGGCCACCTCGTCGGTGACCGGTGGTGAGGCGAGCTGGGCGAGGAAGACGGCAATGCAGATGCCGATGATCGTCGTCGTGACCATCGGCCGGCCGGCGACCCCGCTGACGTCCCCGCCGAAGACGGTGCGGCCCTGGCGGATCGACTTCTGGCCCTCGCGCACGCAGTCGACGCACTGCACGCCGACCGCCGCCGCGCGCTGGCACTCGGGGCACACCGGCCGGCCGCAGCGCTGGCATCGCACGTACGAGACGCGGTCGGGGTGACGCGGGCAGACCGGCACTTCTTCCGGGGTGCCGGTCTGTCCGTATGCCGTGGGCTCGCTCACGCGCTCACGCTCGCCTTCGTTCTGCTGGGGTCAGTCCTCGATGGTGAAGCTCTCGATGACAACGTCCTGGACCGGCTTATCGTTCGCACCGGTCCTGACGGCGGCGATCGTGTCGACGACGTCGCGACTTTCCTGGTCGGCCACCTCGCCGAAGATCGTGTGCTTGCCGTTGAGGTGCGGGGTCGGCGTGACCGTGACGAAGAACTGGCTGCCGTTGGTGCCCTTGCCCATGCGCTTGCCGGCGTTGGCCATGGCGAAGAGGTAGGGGCGGTCGAACTGGAGCTCGGGGTGGATCTCGTCGTCGAACGTGAAGCCGGGGCCACCGAAGCCCTGGCCCATCGGGTCGCCGCCCTGGATCATGAAGCCCGGGATGATGCGGTGGAAGATCAGGCCGTCGTAGTACTTGTCCGGGCTGGTGCGGCCGGCGTCGTCCTTGTACTCGAGCTCGCCCGTCGCGAGGCCGGTGATGGTCTTCACCGTCTTGGGCGCCTGGTCGGGGAACAGGGTCAGGTTGATCGTGCCGTGGTTGGTCTTCATCGTTGCCTTCATGCGTCCCATCGTATGGGTTGCCCTGTGACCCGACTGTGACAGTGCTGGTCAAACAGTGTTTGATGGAAGGAGCCGTTGAACGGCGACACCGTTCAATCGTCCATCGATAGGAGATCGTCGTGTTCCGCACGAAGAGCAAGACCGAACAGGCCCGTGAGGCCGTCGCGGCTCGGGTCGAGACCGCCGCCTCCAGCGCATCGGACGCCTCGTCCGCTGCCCAGAACACCGCTGCCGACCTGCGGGCTCGCGCCGCCGAGCTCAAGGTGAAGGCCGCGCCCCGCGTCGAGCACGCCCGCGAGACCGCGCGCAGCTACGCCGACGAGGCCGCCCCCAAGGTGCAGGACGCCCGGGACACCTTCGTCGAGGAGGTCGTGCCCAAGCTCGCGTCCGCCCTCGCCACGGTGCTCGCGGGTGCCGCGGCCACCAAGGCGGCCGCCTCCGAGGCCGCCGACCGCGCCCCCGACGCGTACCACGTGCTCAAGGGTGACGCCGTCGCCAAGCCGGCCAAGCGCGGTGGCGGCAAGGGCCTCGTGCTCCTCGGCCTTCTCGCCGCCGGCGCCGCCGCCCTGGCGTGGAAGAAGTCCACCGAGAAGAAGGACCCGTGGGCGACCGCGGGCGCCTACAACGCTCCCGGCTCGGGCCGTGACTCCTCCCTCGGCGGCACCCACGCCAGCACCAACGGCTCCAGCGTGGGCGACAAGGTCACCGACCTCGCCGCCGCCGCCAAGGAGAAGGCCGCTGCTGCCGGCGCCGCCGTCAAGGACAAGGCCGTCGAGGTCAAGGACAAGGCGTCCGACAAGGCCGCCGAGTCCAAGGACTCGGGCTCGGGCTCGGCGGGCGACGCCTCCGAGTTCGGTGGCGAGCAGACGACCGAGACCGTCTCCGACAGCAACGCCTGGACCGACGCCGGGGACTGGGCCGAGGGCTCCGCTCCCTCGACCTCGGGCACGTCCGAGGGCTCGGACCTCTCCACCCCGCACCTCGACGAGAGCCGCAACGACAGCAACACCTGAGCTGCGCGCCCTTTTCCGCCTGATCCCGGAAAGTGACCGTTCCCCCCGGAAGTGTTCCGGGGGGAACGTCGCGTTTCCGGGGGGCAGGCCACCCCCGTGACGGCCCGATAGGTTGAGCGCCATGTCATCGCCGACGACGCCCGCTCCCCTGGTCGACACCGGGCTCCGGCCCACGGACGACCGGGCGTGGGTGCGCGAGGCGATCCGCAAGCTGCGCGCCGACGCGACGCGGACCTCCGACACCCACCTCATCAAGGTGCACCTGCCGGGGTGCGACCGCGTGGACCTCTACCTCAAGGACGAGTCGACCCACCCGACCGGCTCGCTCAAGCACCGGCTCGCGCGCTCGCTCTTCCTCTACGGGCTGTGCAACGGCGTCATCGGGCCGAGGACGACCGTCGTCGAGGCGTCGTCGGGGTCGACGGCGGTGAGCGAGGCGCACTTCGCCCGGATGCTCGGCGTGCCGTTCGTGGCGGTGATGGCGTCGACGACCTCGCCGGCCAAGATCGCCCTCATCGAGCGCGAGGGTGGGCGGTGCCACCTCGTCGACGACCCGACGGCGGTCTATGCCGAGGCGCGCCGGGTGGCCGATGCGGCCGGTGGCGTCTACCTCGACCAGTTCAGCAACGCGGAACGGGCGACGGACTGGCGCGGCAACAACAACATCGCCGAGTCGATCTTCGAGCAGATGTCGATGGAGGAGCACCCGGTCCCCGCCTGGATCGTCGTGGGCGCCGGGACGGGCGGGACGTCGGCGACGATCGGGCGGTTCGTGCGCTACCAGGCGCTGGACTCGCGGGTGTGCGTCGTCGACCCCGAGCACTCGGCGTTCCTGCCGGCGTGGCAGGGCGACGGGGAGGCGCGGCTCGAGCCGTCACGGATCGAGGGCATCGGGCGGGCCCGGCTGGAGCCGTCGTTCCTGCCGCTCGTCGTCGACCGGATGCTCGGAGTTCCCGACTGCGCGTCGATCGCGGCGATGCGCTTCCTGCGTGAGCGGACCGGCATATCGGCGGGCCCGTCGACCGGGACGAACATCTACGGCGCGCTGCGGTTGGCGGCGGAGATGGAGGCGTCTGGCGAGCGCGGGTCGATCGTGTCGCTCGTGTGCGACCGCGGCGACCGCTACGACGAGACCTACAACTCGGACGAGTGGGTGGCGGCCAAGGGTCATGACCTTGCGCGGTATGCCGGTGTGCTGGCTTCCGCGTGGGACGACGGTCTCTGGACCGGCTGAGTTCCAGAAGGTTTCGCTGTAAGCAGGGGGACGGCCTAGCCCCGGATGGCTCATTCTGGCTATGAGGAATTGACTAGCCCGGTTTCACGATTCGCCTCATCACAAGTGTCAGGCCGACCTAGGTTCGCCGTGGGGGACAACTCCCTACTCGCCGTCGACCACCCTGCCAGGAGAGCCCGTGAGAACGTCCCTGCTCCGTCGAACGTCCCTCGCCGCGATAGCTGCCATCGCCCTCACCGCCGGCGCCGCCACCGCCATTGCCGACGATGTCTTCAACACTGTGGGCAACACCCTGGACGACACAGTCGAGTCCATGTCATTGGCCGCCGGTGGCGCGACAGGGACGACCGCGTTCGATGTCCAACCGAGGGTCGGCGACGGTGAGAACGGCTGCAACGTGAAGAACGACGCAAGCCTCACCGTCAACGTCGTCTCGTCCGACGCCACCAAGGCCACGGTCTTTCCTAGCAGCCTGACGTTCACCGACTGCGGCACTCCTCAGAGCATCACCGTCACCCCCGTGTCGGCTGGCTACAGCCGGGTCACCCTCACAGTGGCAACCAACAACAGCACTGGCACCTTCAACCTCGCGCCAGCGACCTTCGATGTCGTCATCGCGCCGGGCGCCCAGACGAACACGGCGCCGACCGTCACGGTGACAGGCGTGACGGACGGCGCCTCCTACGAGCACGGATCCGTTCCCGCAGCCACATGCGCGGCTGATGACGCCGAGGACGGTTCCTCCACTCCACCCGTGTCACTGACTGAGATCACCGGTCCGCTCGCGGCATACGGTCTGGGCTCACAGACGGCGACCTGCAGCTACACCGACAAGGGCGGCCTCATTGCCACGTCGTCCGCGACCTACTCCATCGTCGACACCACGGCACCGACCATCTCGGCCGTGATCAGCCCGGTCCGCCCTGACAGCGGCTGGTGGAACGTCACCAGCGGTGCTCCGACCGTCACGTACACCTGTGGCGACACGGCTTCCGGCATCGCCGACTGCCCCGCGCCTCACACCTTCATCGAGGGCGAGGACCAGCTCCACGAAGGCACGGCCTACGACAGGGCGGGCAACAGCGCCAAGGGGGGCGTGAGTGACGTCGATGTCGACCTCACTGGGCCGGGTGTGACCTGGCTCGGCGGGCCGGCCGCTGGCGCGAGCTACTACTTCGGCTCGGTTCCTGCTGCAGGCACCTGCGAGGCGAGCGACGCCCTCTCCGGTCCGGACGGCTGCGCCGTCACCGGCTACGGCACGACGGTCGGCGCTCACACCCTGAGCGCCACGGCAAAGGACAAGGCGGCCAACTCCACCACGGAGCAGCGCGACTACACCGTGCTCGCGTGGACGCTTCGCGGCTTCTTCCAGCCGGTCGACATGGGCGGCGTCCTCAACACCGTCAAGGGCGGCTCCACCGTGCCACTGAAGTTCGAGGTCTTCGCCGGCAACACCGAGCTGACCGACCCGGCGGTCGTCGAGGCCTTCTCGGTCAAGCAGGTGAACTGCGGCACGAGCACCGTGACGGATGACGTCGAGCTCGTCACCACGGGAGCCACCTCGCTGCGGTACGACGCCACCGGCGGCCAGTTCATCCAGAACTGGCAGACCCCGAAGAACGCGGGCGCGTGCTACACGGTCACCATGAAGACCGACGATGGGTCCGCCATCAGCGCCAACTTCAAGCTGAAGTGACCCATGACGAAGGCCCGGGTGAGCACTGCTCCCCCGGGCCTTCCTCATGTCCAGTGTGCGGGTCAGACCACCATGCCGGCGCGGTCGACCTTGCGGTGGTAGCGAACACCGGTGATGGCACCGAGGATGGCGCCCACGAGGCTCGCCACCAGGGCCACCACGAGGGCGATGATCCCGGCCGTGCTCAGCGTGCCCTCGTCCACCGGGATGCGGGGGAAGACGTTGATGTCCTGGAGGACGTTGTACTCGTTGCCCGCGAGGACGGCGAGCAGGGCCAGCAGCCCGGCGATGACCAGGGCCCACACCCAGACGGCCACGCCCTGGGCAGGGCCGCTGAAGCGGGCCATCCGGCCGGCGACGTAGCCACCACAGAAGTAGGCCAGCAGGAGGATGAGGCCGAGGCCGACGATCCCGGCGGTACCGACACCGGTGGCGTTCTCCGTGGCGTCGCTCGCGGCCTGGTCGACGTCCGTCCCGGTCGCGATGCCCAGCGCGGCACCCGCCGCGGCGAGCAACGCCGTCAGGACGACGGTCATGCCGGTCGCGGTGAGCCAGCCGAAGAAGGCCGCGCCCGGCTTGACGCCGCCGTACTCCGCCTTCTGGGCCGCCACGTCGGTGATGGGACGGGACGGGTCGACCACATGCCCGGCCCTGTCGTCACGTCGGACGTCCCTGTCGTAGTCGTGGTCGCGCCGGACGTCCCGGTCATACGCGTCGTCGCGCCGGACGTCCCGCTCGTGCCCGATGCGCCGGTCGTCCCGGTCGCTCGGGTCGTCCCGGTCGTTTCGGTCACGGTTGAACACGCCGCGCCGACGGCCGTCCTGGTCACTCTCGGCGTGCTCGTACCTGTCGTCGGGGTCGGTGTTCCTGCGGCCAGGTGTGCTGCTCATGTCGCTTCTCCTGTGTTCGGTCCTCGGCAGGTGCCGGGGAAGCCGTCGTGGGGCCGATCCGGGGGTGCGGATCGACCCCACGACGTGTCTCGGGGTGTGAGCGCTGGATCAGCGGTCGCGGGTGCCCCGGGTCTCGTCGACGCCGTCGGCCTCGATCTGCTCCTTGCGCACCTCGCCGCTGACCTGCTCCTGCTCGGTCACGGTCTCCTTGCCGAGGCTGACGCGCTCGACCGGGACGGCCTCGGTCGCGACGACCGGTCGCTCCTCGTGGAGCGTGATCTCGTGCTCCTCCTCGGAGATCGCCGGACCGGCCATCGCCTCGTCGCGGTTGGCGTCCGTGATCGGCTCGCGCTCTACCCGGACCTCCTCCCGGCTGACCGGGACCGTGACCTGCTGCTGCTCGGTCGTGACGTACTTGCGCAGGCGAGCCCGACCGGTCTCCCGGGCCTCGGTGCCCACCCGGAGCCGCTCCTCCGACCGCGTCATCGCGTTGTCGGTGTCGGGCCCGGACGTGTCGCCACGGTCGCCACGACCCAGGTCAGCGTCGTCGTCGACGCCGCCGGTCGCGTACGCGGTCTGGGTCTGGTCGCCGTCGATGTCACCACCGACGCCACCGCTGACGCCGTAGTGGCGGTAGAGCCGCTCCTCCTCCTCGGGGTCGAGGTGGCCCTCATCCGGGTTGACGTTCGGCGCGTCCTTGACGACGTCCTTGGTGAAGGGGACCGTCAGCCTGTCGTCGCCGAACGTCGCGGACTCCAGCGGGACGAAGCTCTCGTTCATCCCGAACAGGCCGGTGTTCACGGTGACCCACTCGGGGCGTCCGGACTGGTCGTCGAGGTAGACCGTGCCGGCGCGGCCGATCTTCTCGCCGTCGCTGCTGTAGACGTCGTTGCCCATCACGGACTGGATCTGGTTCTCGTCGAGCATGAATCCTCCTGGTGCGGTGCACGGTGATGTCCGTGGGTCGGCTGCCTCCCTCCCAGACGGGGGGGCGGCCGTGCCGACCGCCTCGGTGTGGCAGTCGACCCACTCGGCACGACGTCTCCTGGTCGAACGGAGCCTCGTGCCGGCACAGGGTCGGATACCCCTGCGGCTCGGGCACAAACCTCCTGCTCTCTGCACCTAGTCACCGACGGCCCGACCTGACCGGGAAAATTTGGTCCCGTTGAGTGCGTGAAACGGCTTCGCCCTCACAAGGGCGAGGCGGATCATGGAGCGCGTGGGGCCGCGCGCCCGGTACGGCGCCGCGCAGGAGGTGGACCATGAGCCAAGCACGTCGTCTGTCGACCCGGGCGGGCGCCGTCCTCGCGGCACTCGCCATGGCCCTGGTCCTGCCCGGGGCGGCCCAGGCCGACCCGGCCACCCCCGGGAGCTACCCCGCAGCCTCCTCCGCGAGCCGTGTCTCCGCCTACTTCTTCGACACCTGCACGGCTCCGTCCCTCACCGCCCTGGGCGCGTGGAGGGGCAGGGCCCCCTACACCGGCGTGAACACCTACTTCGGCGGTCGCAACCGCGCCTGCACCCAGCCGAACCTCACCGCCTCGTGGGTGCGCAGCGCGACGGCCGCCGGATGGTTCCTCGTCCCGACCTACATGGGCGACCAGCCGTTCTGCATGTTCGGGAGCAAGCCCTATCGCTACAGCACCACCAGTGCGGCAGCACGGGGGGCGGCCGACGGGGCCGACGCCGTCGCCCAGGCCAAGGCACTCGGCATGATCCCCGGAAGCGCGCTCTACGCCGACGTCGAACACTACGACCGGGCGGCGGCCGGCTGCACCGCCGCCGTGCGCACCTACGTCTCGGAGTGGACCCGGGCCCTGCACCGGGCCGGCTACCTCGCCGGTGTGTACGCGCACCAGGACTCCGGCGTCCGCGACCTCGCGGCGAGCTACCTCTCGACGAGCCTCGCCCGACCGGACGCCGTCTGGATGGCGCGCTGGGACGGCGTCGCCACGACGCAGAACTGGCCGACGGCCGGCAACACCCTGTGGGCCGAGTTCCAGCGCGCGAAGCAGTACCGCGGCGACCACAACGAGACCTGGGGCGGCGTGACCCTCAACATCGACAGCAACCTCATGCGCGGACCGGTCGCCACGGTGCTGCGGACCTACCGCGTGACGAGCACCGGGACGCTCAACGTGCGCAGTGGCCCCTCGAGCGCCTACCCGATCGTCGGGACCCTGGCACCCAACGCCTCCGTCTCCGTGATCTGCCAGGCCCGCGGCCAGGTCGTCGGCACCACCTCCGTGTGGGACCGGATCAGCACGGGCGGATACGTCTCGGACCGCTACATCTCCACCCCGTCGTCGACGACCTTCAGCGCGCCGCTGCAACGGTGCTCCTACCCGGGACAGACGACGATCTCGACACCCGTCAACACCCGCAGTGGTCCAGGGACCTCGTATGCCGTGAACGGCTCGTTGCAGGGCGGCGCCCTCGCCTGGGTCGCCTGCCAGAGGTCCGGCACGGTCGTCGGCACGACGGGGGTGTGGAACCAGCTCGTCGACGGCAGGTGGATCAGCGACTACTACGTGTCCAACGCCTCGAACACGACGTTCAGCGCGCCGGTCCCGCGCTGTCCCTAGTCCGACGCTGGGCCGGTGCCGCAGCCCGGATGGCGTCGGTGAGCCGGTCGACGAGCGGTGAGCGCAGCCGCCACGACTGCCAGTGGAGCGGGACGTCGACGTGGTCGCGGGTGCCGAGCCTGACGAGCGACCCCCGCTCGAGCTCCTCGGCGCACTGGGCCTGCGGCAGGGCTCCCCACCCGAGCCCCGCGCGCACGGCCTCGGCGAACGCCTCGGAGCTCGGGATGCGGTGGGTCGGTGGCATCGCCTCGCGCTCGACCCCGTGGCGGGCGAGCACACCGGCCTGCACCTCGTCGTGCTCGTTGAACCGCAGCACCGGCATCCGGGCCCAGTCGACGGTTCGACCCCTGGTGAACCGGTCGCGCAGCTCCGGGGTCGCGACCGGCAGGTAGCGCATCCCGCCGATCCTCTCGACCGAGCAGCCCTGCACGGGAACGGGGTTCGACGTCACGGCACCGAGCACCGTGCCCGCACGCAGCAGCTCGTGGCTGTGTCCCTCGTCCTCGACGTGCAGCCGGAGGACGACGCCCTCCCAGCCGGCGAACTCGTGGAGGATCGGGCGGAACCAGCTCGCCAACGAGTCCGCGTTGACGGCCACGGCCAGCTCCCGAGGGGCGGCCGACTCCTCGAGCGCGGCCCGTGCCTCCTGCTCGAGGAGGTGCTGCTGGCGCGCGAGGCGGACGAGCACCTCGCCCGCCGGCGTCGGCTCGCACGGCAACCCTCGCCGGACGACGACCTGCCCGAGCGAGTGCTCCAGTGCCTTGATCCGCTGGCTCACCGCCGAGGGCGTCACGTGCAGCCGGCGTGCCGCGGCCTCGAAGGTCCCCCCGTCGACGACCGCGAGGAGCGCCCGGAGCTGGTCGGTCTGCACCCATCGATCCTAGATGAAGCGCCACTAAGGGCTGCGAAGAATCCTTCGCTGGGCTTCACCGCCCGCGAACCGTAGCGTCGACCACGATGACCACCACGATCCTCACCACCGTCCTCGCCGGGCTCCTCTCCGGCTTCTCCCTCATCGTCGCCATCGGCGCACAGAACGCCTTCGTCCTCCGGCAGGGTGTCGCCCGGGACCACATCGGCGTCGTCGTCGCGATCTGCGCACTGAGCGACCTCGCCCTCATCGTCGCCGGGGTCGTCGGCGTGGGGGCCATGGTCGAGGGCCACCCGACCGTCCTGCGGGTCTTCACCCTGGGCGGGGCGGCATACCTCGTCTGGTTCGGGGTGCGCTCCCTGCTCGCGGCACGCACGCCGAAGACCCTCGTGGCCGGCGCACCGTCGGCGAAGGGGTCGATCGTCCTCACCGCGCTCGCCCTGACGTGGCTCAACCCGCACGTCTACCTCGACACCGTGCTCATGCTGGGCAACCTCAGCGCGTCGTACGGGCCGACCGGGAAGTGGTGGTTCGGCCTGGGCGCCGGGGTCGCCAGCGTCGGATGGTTCACCGCTCTCGGGTATGCCGCTCGGCTCGCCTCGCGGTGGTTCGCCCGCCCCCGCACCTGGCAGGTGCTCGACATCGGCATCGGTCTGGTCATGCTCGCGCTGGCCGCCTTCCTCCTCCGCACCGCCTTTTAGAACCAGTTTGGCCGCCGCCGATCGGGGAAGGAGGAGGTGGAGGAGAGAGCCATGAACCACCACACGTCGCACCTTCGACCGGACGGGAGCACGTTCCCGCCGGTGACGCCGGACCCGCCACCGCCCCCCGGCTACGTCGACCCGCTCCAGCAGCTCGAGCAGGCGCTTCGGCGCAAGATGTCTTCCGCTGACGGGTCGGACGACGAGGGAGGGGAGTCGACGGAGTCCGCGGCCGACGTCGAGAACGACGCCTGAGCTGGGTCGGCGCGCGCTCCGCGTGGTGCCGCTCAGGGTTCTTTCGTGCCGGATGCCCTCAGTGCCTCGGCACCCGGGCCGGTGAGCCGTTCGAGGGCCGCCGGACGGCCGGTGAGCAGGAGCAGCAGCGCTCCGATCGGGCCCTCGATGCTCGGGCCCTCACCTCGGGTCCAGTCGGTGTCGGTGGCAGCGAGTCGGTACGCACCCAGCGGGAGCCGGCGGAAGACCGTCGAGAGCCAGCTCCGGCGGGTGTCCCACCGCCTGGTCGCCGCGGTCTTGCAGGCGGCGGGCGGCATCGCGAGTTCAACGCCGAGGGGGATTGCGATGTCCTGGCTGTGGACGAGGATGTCGGTGAGCGTCTCGAGCGGCGTGACGAAGGAGTTGTGCCGCCGGGTGCCGATGCCGCTGCGGATCCGGTCGACGATCTCGTCGGTCGCAGCGGTTCGGCCCGGAGCACGGCCGAGTCGTGGATCATCCGGTTGAGGGTGAGGTTGCGCAGCAGGTCCGTGACGCCCTCACGGCGCTGCGCGGGGTCACCGACCCCGACCTGTGACGGCCAGCTGCTGCCGGTCAGGTCCGCGTGGTCAGCTCGGGGTGTTCGGCGGGGTCCGTGACCACTGCCCGGGCGACGTCGCTGATCCGGTGCCGATGGCGGCGGGCATAGAGGCGCATCAGCTCGAAGGCGGCATCGACATCGATGCCGTGGGTCCGGGACAGGATGCCCTTCGCCTGCTCGATGGTGATCCGGCTGGTGAGCGCCCGCTTCAGCTGTTCGGTGAGGATCTCCGCGTTGCTGATGCTGCGCTCTTGCAGGAGACCGATCGTGGCGATGTCGGCAAGCCCTTGGAGGATGCGGACATCGGTCGGCTCGAGGTCGCCGGTCCCGGAGCCGAAGAGGTTCAGCGCCCCGATCACGGTCCGCCGGTGTCGCAGGGGGAAGGCGTGGACCGACTGGAACCCGGCAGCCGCCGCGCGCGGTGCGAAGCGCGGCCACCGCTGCCCTGCTCGCTGCAGGTCGCTGTTCACCACGGCCTCGCCGGTGCGGTAGCAGTCCAGGCACGGCCCTTCGTCGTACTGGAGCTGGAAGAGCTCCAACAGCCGCACCGACTCCTGGGAGGACGCCATGTACTGCAGCTGGCCGTGCGGGTCCGCCAGCAGCAGGCCGGCTGAGGTGGAGCCGCTGACCTCGGCCGTGTGCCTGGTCAGGGACTCGAGGAACTCGATGACGTCGAAGTCGTCGACGAGGGTGTCGGCCACCTCGACGAAGACCTCGGTGAGACGCTCAACGGCGATCATGCTGTCCGCCTCCCGCTTCTGCGGTGCGCCATCGCGTGGGTTCCGACGCTCTCATGTGCTGTCTCGTTCCAGGACGAGCTTTCCGTCGACGATGTCCTTGGCGACATCACTGATGGCCCGCCCTTCACTGTACGAGAAGGCCCTCAGTCGCGCCATTGCCTCGTCGAGGCCGACGTCGAGGTCCACCATGACCATGCCCTGCGCCTGGTAGACCTCGAGGCGGTGAGCCATCGCGCCATCGAGGTCGGTTGAGGGCGCGTCGGCGGTCGCTCGGGCCTGCGTGTCCACGAGCAGGCCCATGGCGACATCGGCGAAGGTGCGTGCCCGGTCGAGGGCGCTGGGGGCCAGTGAACCTACCTCCGAGCGGTAGATGTCCATGGCGCCCGCGCGAGCCGAACCCACCTGCAGTGGGAAGGCGAAGACGGCTCGGACACCGCGCTGCTGCGCAGCCGGCGCGTACCCCGGCCAGCGGCGGGTGCCCTGACCTTCAAGGTCGGGCTCGAAGACCGGCCGCCGGGTGGCATAGGCGTCGATGGAGGGCCCTTCACCGAGGCTGAACTGCAGCTCTTCGAGCACCCTGCTGTCGGGGTCTGAGACGGCGACGGTGGCACCGGCGTGGACGTCGTCGATGAGGAGGCTGACCCCGACCCCGGTTGCCGGGAGCACGCGGGCGAGGGTCGTGCACAGGCGTTCCAGTCGTCCCAGGCTGCCCGACGGGGGAGCCGTGCTGCCCGCATCGTCGCCGAGAATCCGGTCGAGCGCCACCCGAAGATCCTCGTCACTCATGACACACCCGCTCTCGGGAGGGGGCGGGGACGCACCCTCTCCGCCACCGCGAGCCTCCGGAACGGCGCCAGCGGGATCCCTTGTGTGCGACCGCCAGGCTGCTGGCACTCACGTCGATCCCTTCCCGGACCTCGTTGGGCGGTGGAGGACCCTGACACCAGGGGCGACCATGATCCACCTGTCAGCGTATCCCCCTGCGACGACGGCACCGCCGGATCGTCTCGTGGCGCGAGGTCTGCGTGTGACGACAGAGCCCTCCACCGGTGGCTCGATCGGGTTGGCCCGCCCCAGGCCTGTCCGATGGAAGCGACGTGCCATAGACTCGACGGGTACGGCTGCCCTGGACCCCGGTGGCGAGATCCCCCCATCGCGGGAGTCCATCATCATGGCAGTCACCGACGGCAGGCACGCTGCGTGCGCAGATGCGCTCGGTCGGGCGCGTGTGGTGACCGGGCTCCGCGACCACAAGCACGCTGGCGCCAGCTGTCGACCTCACGTTGGCGCCAGCGCTGAGCCATGAACGCTGGTCCGTCGCCTCTCCCTCCGGCGCGACGGATCAGCGGCGCGAAGGTGCCCGTCCCCCTCCAAATCTGACGGGCCGCCTGGGGCTGAGCGTCGTCGGCGTCGCGGCCCTGCCCGTCGACGGGATGCTCGTCGCCCTCGACGGGCTCGCCCTGGGCACACCCCACCGACCGGGACGTATCTGAACCGGGCCTCGCGGCTCCTCAGTCCCGGTGCCTCACCACACCCACCCCCATCCGCCACGGGCCCACACCGAGGGTCCCGTTCGCTCCTCCCAGAGAAGGACTTCCGCCATGACCGTCGAGACCACCCTCGACCCCACCCCCGTCTCTCCCGCCGACGCCCTGCGCGACCTGTGCGGAGGAGCGGTCCACCTGGCCGGCGATCCCGGCTACGACACCGCCCGTATGCCGTGGAACGTCGCCGTCGACCAGCGTCCGGCCGCCGTGGCCTTCCCGCGTCACGCGCAGGACGTCACCGACGTCGTGCGTGCCGCCGCCGCTGCCGGGCTGCGCGTCGCCCCTCAGGGCACCGGGCACAACGCCGGGGCGCTGGCCGACCAGGCGCTCGAGGACGTCGTCCTCCTGCGCACCAACGAGATGTCGGCCGTGAGCATCGACGCGGAGTCGCGGATCGCCCGCGCCGAGGGCGGTGCCCTGTGGCAGGACGTCGTCGAGGCCGCAGCCCCACACGGGCTCGCCGCCCTGCACGGCTCGTCGCCCGACGTCGCCGTCATCGGCTACTCGCTCGGCGGTGGGCTCAGCTGGTACGCCCGCTCGCTCGGCCTCGCCGCCAACAGCGTCACCGCCGTCGAGGTCGTCACCGCCGACGGCTCGCTCGTGCGCGCCGACGCCCGCACCGAGCGCGACCTGTTCTGGGCGCTGCGCGGCGGCGGCGGCAACTTCGGGGTGGTCACCGCCATCGAGTTCCGGCTCTACCCGATCTCGGACGTGTATGCCGGCATGCTCCTCTGGGACCGCGAGCGCGCTCCCGAGGTGGTCCGGACCTGGGCCGAGTGGTCGCGCACCGCCCCCGACTCCGTGACGACGTCGCTGCGGGTGATGAGCTTCCCGCCACTGCCGGAGCTCCCGCCTTTCCTCAGCGGCCGCCAGCTCGTCGTCATCGACGGCGCCGTGCTCGCCGACGACGCCGTCGCCGAGGCGCTGCTCGCGCCGCTGCGGATGCTCGAGCCCGAGATGGACACGTTCACCCGCGTCCCGTCGGCGACGCTGACCCGGCTGCACATGGACCCCGAGGGTCCGACGCCCGCGGTGTCCGCCGGGACGGTCCTCGACGGACTGCCCGAGGAGGCGATCGAGGCGTTCCTCGCCGAGGTCGGTCCCGGCTCGACGACGTCGCTGCTCGCGGCCGAGCTCCGCCAGCTCGGCGGGGCGCTGGGTCGCTCGTCCGCCGACGCCGGTGCGCTCTCCCACCTGGACGGTGCGTATGCCGGGTTCTTCGTCGCGATCGCGGCGACCCCGGAGATGGCCCAGCAGGGGCGGGCCGACGCCACGTCGCTCGTCGGGGCGCTCGCGCCGTGGGCCACTGGCACCTCAGTCCTCAACTTCACCGAGGAGCGGACCGACACCAGCACGGCATACGACAGGGGAGCCTGGGAGCGGCTGCGCACCATCCGCGCGCAGGCCGACCCGGACGGGCTGTTCGCCGCCAACCACCCCGTGCCCGGGCGTCGACGCGGTCCGGCCTGACCCCCGACTCGGTGTCCCGGGCGCTGCAGGGGCGCGCCCGGGACATCGTCGGAACGCGTCGACGACCTCCCGATCGTGGGCACACTGGACGCATGGCGCGGACGACGACCAGCGAGGCCCATCGGGCCGGCGTCCGCAGGTACTACGACCGCAACACTTGGAAGTTCCTGCTCAGCGGCAGCCAGCGGGCGATCCATCGCGAGCTGTGGGGGCCCGGCGTCACGAACCGCCGCGAGGCGGTGCACCACGCCCACGCCCTGGTGCTCGCGGAGCTCGGCCCGGACGACCGGCGGGTGCTGGACCTGGGCTGTGGAGTGGGGACGGCCGCGCTGTATCTCGCAGCGCGGAGGCCGGTCGAGGTGGTGGGTGTATCGATCAGTCCGGACCAGATCCGACGGGCGGAGCGGCACGCCGCTGCCGCCGCCGCTGGGCCGGGGCCGGGACAGGTGCGCTTCGCGGTGGCCGACTTCACCGCGCTGCCGAGCGACCTGGCCGGCGTGGACCTGGCGTTCGCGATCGAGTCGTTCGTGCACGCCGACCCGGCCGCCGCGTTCTTCCGCGAGGCGGCCCGCGTCCTGCGTCCGGGCGGCACGCTCGTCGTCATCGACGACGTCCTGGCCGGTGACGCGAGCCATCCGCGCCTCGACGACTTCCGGTCCGGCTGGCACGCGCCGTCCGTCCTGTCCGTCGCCGAGGCTGCCCGACTGGCCCGGGTGGTGGGGCTCGAGCTGGTGGAGTCCCGCGACCTGTCGGCGATGCAGCGGCTGAGCCGCCCGCGGGACCGGCTCATCCACCTGGCCCAGCCGTTGCTCCGCCTCGGGCGCGGCCGCTCCATGTGGGCCGACTCGATGGTCGGTGGAGACGCCCTCCAGGCCTGCCATCTCGGCGGGGTGCTCGAGTACCGGCTGCTCCGCTTCGTCCGACGCGCGGATCACGGCTGAGCGACTCGTCCGGGACATCGTCGGGACATCTCGACGATGTCCCCGGGACGGTGGGCGCACGACGGTGGATTCATGACCACCACCTCGCTCCCCAGCTCCCCGTCCACCGAGACCTCCACCCCCGAGGTCTCCCGTCCGGGCCGCGGCCGCCGCGCCGCCGTCGCCCTCACCGGGCTGCTCGCCTGCGCCCTCCCCACGTCGTTCGCCGTGAGCATCACCGCGATGCTCGTCACCGGCACCGAGGCCGACCACCGCTTCCACCAGCTCACCGGTCAGGGCCTGCTCCTCGTGGCGCTCTGGTTCGGAGCGCTCCTGCCGATGCTGCGAGCCGGGTGGAGGGGCGAGCGGCCGTCGACGGCGGCCGGCTACCGCCACCTCGCGTTCGTCGGTGTCGGCCTCGTCGCCTCGGCGGTCTCGGCCGGCGGCGGCGCTCGCTCCCTCATGGTCATCGTCACGCTCACCGGGGCGCTGGTCTGGGCGGCGCTGCCGCAGCGGCCCCGGCTGCGGGCGCGGGTCTCGCTCGACCCAGGGGACGAAAGAGGCCCTTCTCGGATTCGAGAAAGGGCCTCTGACCTGTGGTGGAGCCAAGGGGACTCGAACCCCTAACCCCCTGCTTGCAAAGCAGGTGCGCTACCAATTGCGCCATGGCCCCCGGGCGGCAATCAGCACCGCCGAGGTGTTCAGTTCTTGCTGGGGACCTGCGGCGTACCCGAGTCGGTGGCCTCGGCCCACAGCCGCTGGTCCGCGCCCTGGGCGTCGAGCTTCTTCTTCACGATGCCGGCGGTGAGCGCGGTCAGGGCGACGACGAGGATCTTCTTCACGGATCTCCACCTCTGCAGGTCGAGGATCGGATGGTGGGCCTAAGAGGACTTGAACCTCTGGCCTCTTCCTTATCAGGGAAGCGCTCTAACCGTCTGAGCTATAGGCCCGTCGCCGATCCGGCGGCGCCACCTTCACGGCGGCGCGAGAGACGAGGTTACCCCACCCTCCGGCCTACCAACAAAACGGTATGCCGCCCACGCAAGCGCGCGGACGGCATACCGGATGGAGGTGGTGAGGTCAGTCGTCGGTGAGGGTCAGCTGGAGGCCGCCGACGAGGCTGCTCGACACGTTGTAGAGGAAGGCCGCGAGGGTAGCGAGCGCCGTCATGAGGATGACGTCGATGACGCCGACGACGATCGCGAGCGAGACGACCCGGCCGAAGCCGAGGAAGTCCATGATGTCGAAGGTGTTCTCGCCGTCCTGGATGATCTGGCCGACGAGGCCGTTGACCTGGTCGAAGACGCCCATGCCGGCGAGGATCATCCACAGCACCGAGACCATGACGACGCCGGCGATGCCGAGGGCCACGGACAGCAGGAAAGACATCTTCATCGCCGACCACGGGTCGACCCGCGAGACGGTGAGCCTCACGCGACGACCGCGCGCCGGAGCCGAGGCGGCGGGCGCCTGCGACGCAGGAGCCGACGCGGCCCGGCTGGAGCCGGAGGACCCGGTCTGGCTCATCGATCGGGTGGGCTCAGGGGCCGGGGCGCCCGACGCCGAGCGCATCGAGGTCCCTGCCTGGTCTGCCGTGCTCACTCGTCGTCTCCGTCACGCTCGTCGTCGCCAGCGGCGCCGTCCTGAGGTTCCGACGGTACGCCATCGGTCGAGCCGAGGTCATCCCCCGCACCTGTGACTGCAGCCGTGTCGTCGGTGTCGTCCACCTCGGGACCAGCGGCCTCGACCGCCGTCTCGAGGGGCGCGTCGAGCGGGGTCCCGTCGACCGGGGAGACGCCCTCGGCGTCGGCCTCGGCGACCTCCTCCTCGACGACCTTCTCGGCGTTGCGGGCCACCCCGACGATCGCGTCGTTCTTGTTGGGCTTGGCGAACCAGACGCCACCGGTGTTGCGGCCGGTGAGACGGACCTCGTCGACGCGGGAGCGGACGATGTTGCCGCGCTCGAAGACGACCATGACCTCGTCGTCCTCGTCGACGGTGAGGGCGCCGACGAGGTCGCCGCCCTTCTCGGTCTGCTTGGCGACGGTGACACCCTGGATGGCGCGCCCCTTGACGCTCCACTGCGAGGCCTTGGAGCGCTTGGCCATGCCCGTCTCGAAGACGACGAAGACGTCCGGGTCGGTGCCCTCGTCGATGACCGACATCGCGAGGAGCGAGTCGTCGCCGACGAACTTCATGCCGGTGACCCCGGAGGTCGACCGGCCCATCGGCCGCAGGGTCGCGTCGTCGGCGTGGAAGCGCACCGACTTGCCCTTCTTGGAGACCAACAGCAGGTCGTCGGCCGACGAGGTCAGCCCGGCGGCGACGAGCTCGTCACCGTCGCGCAGGTTGACGGCGATGAGGCCGCCCGAGCGAGGGGAGTCGTACTCGGAGAGCCGGGTCTTCTTGACGAGGCCGTTGCTGGTGGCGAGCACGAGGTAGGGCGACTGCTGATAGTCCTTGAGCGCCAGCACCTGGGCGATGTGCTCGTCGGGCTGGAACGCCATGATGTTGGCGACGTGCTGGCCCTTGCTCTCGCGGCTCGCGTCCGGCAGGTCGTACGCCTTGGCGCGGTAGACCCGGCCGAGATTGGTGAAGAACAGCAGCCAGTGGTGCGAGGTCGTCGTGAAGAAGTGCGCCACGACGTCCTCACCGCGCAGGGCCGCGCCCTTGACGCCCTTGCCGCCGCGCTTCTGCGAGCGGTAGGCGTCGACCTTGGTGCGCTTGGCGTAGCCGCCCCGGGTGATCGTCACGACGACGTCCTCCTCGGGGATGAGGTCTTCCATCGACATGTCGCCGTCGAAGCCGTGGATCACCGTGCGGCGATCGTCGCCGAACTTCTCCACGATGGCCGCGAGCTCCTCGGAGATGATCGTCCGCTGGCGCTCGGGCTTGGCGAGGATGTCGAGGTAGTCCTCGATCTCGCGCTGGATCGAGTCGTGCTCGTCGATGATCTTCTGGCGCTCCAGGGCCGCGAGGCGACGCAGCTGGAGCTCGAGGATGGCGCGGGCCTGGATCTCGTCGATCTCGAGGAGCTCGATGAGCCCGTCACGCGCGGCCTCGGCCGTGGGCGAGCGGCGGATGAGGGCGATGACCTCGTCGAGGAGGTCGAGGGCCTTGAGCAGCCCGCGCAGGATGTGGATCCGGTCCTCGGCCTCCTTGAGGAGGAAGGCCGTGCGGCGCTGGATGACGTCGATCTGGTGGTCGACCCAGTGCCGGATGAACGCGTCGATCGGCAGCGTGCGCGGCACCCCGTCGACCAGCGCCAGCATGTTGGCGCCGAACGAGGTCTGCAGCTGGGTGTGCTTGTAGAGGTTGTTGAGCACGACCTTGGCGATCGCGTCGCGCCGCAGCACGATGACGAGGCGCTGGCCAGTGCGGCCCGAGGTCTCGTCGCGGATATCGGCGATGCCGTGGAGGCGGCCGTCCTTGACGTGCTCGGCGATCTTCTGAGCGAGGCTGTCGGGGTTGACCTGGTAGGGCAGCTCGGTGATGACGAGGCACTGCCGGCCCTGGATCTCCTCGACCTCGACGACCGCGCGCATGATGATCGAGCCGCGGCCCGTGCGGTAGGCGTCGTCGATGCCCTTGCGGCCCATAATGAGCGCGCCGGTGGGGAAGTCCGGCCCGTGCACGCGCGCCATGACGGCCTCGAGGGCCTCTTCGCGCGTGGCGTCCGGGTGGTCGAGCTGCCACTGGGCGGCGTCGGCGACCTCGCGCAGGTTGTGCGGCGGGATCTGCGTGGCCATGCCAACGGCGATGCCGGACGAGCCGTTGACGAGCAGGTTGGGGAAGCGCGCCGGCAGGACCGTCGGCTCCAGCGTCTTGCCGTCGTAGTTCGGGGCGAAGTCGACGGTCTTCTTGTCGATGTCGCGGACGAGCTCCATGGACAGCGGCGCCATCCGGCACTCGGTGTAGCGCGGCGCGGCGGCGGGGTCGTCGCCCGGGCTGCCGAAGTTGCCCTGGCCCTGGACGAGCGGGTAGCGCAGCGACCAATCCTGGACGAGGCGCACGAGGGCGTCGTAGATGGCGCCGTCACCGTGCGGGTGGTACTGACCCATGACGTCACCGACGACGCGGCTGCACTTGTTGAAGCCGCGGTCGGGCCGGTAGCCCCCGTCGTACATCGCGTAGACGACGCGGCGGTGCACCGGTTTGAGGCCGTCACGCACGTCGGGCAGCGCCCGGCTGACGATGACGCTCATCGCGTACTCGATGTAGGAGCGCTGCATCTCCGTGTTGAGGTCGACCGGCTCGACCCGGTCGGTTTCGCCCGGTGACCGGTCGGGCGCGACGGAGCCCTGCTCGGCCACGTCCTCCACGTCGAGGTCGTCCGTGCCGTCGATGTCGTCAGCCATCAGTTCCCTTGTCTCTCAGTACAGTGCGACAGCGGTATGCCGCAGAAGTTCGGTTCGTCAGGGGCGAGGCGCGAGCGCCAGGCGAGCGGACGGCATACGCATCAGATGTCGAGGAAGCGCACGTCGCGAGCGTTGCGTTGGATGAACGACCTCCGCGACTCGACGTCCTCGCCCATGAGGACCGAGAAGATCTCGTCCGCAGCGGCCGCGTCGTCGAGCGTGATCTGGAGCAGGACCCGGGTGTCGGGGTTCATCGTGGTCTCCCACAGCTCCTGGTAGTCCATCTCGCCGAGGCCCTTGTAGCGCTGGATGCCGTTCTCCTTGGGCATCCGGCGGCCCTTGCTCTGCCCCTCGGCGACCAGCGCGTCGCGCTCGCGGTCGGTGAAGGCGAACTCGTGGGCGGCGTTGCTCCATTTGATGCGGTAGAGCGGGGGCTGCGCGAGGTAGACGTAGCCGGCCTCGATGAGCGGCTTCATGAAGCGGAAGAGCAGCGTCAGCAGCAGCGTGCGGATGTGCATGCCGTCGACGTCGGCATCGGCCATGATGACGATCTTGTGGTAGCGAGCCTTCTCGATCGTGAAGTCCTCGCCGATGCCGGTGCCGAACGCCGAGATCAGCGCCTGGACCTCGGTGTTGGCCAGGGCCTTGTCGAGGCGGGCGCGCTCGACGTTGAGGATCTTGCCGCGGATCGGGAGGATCGCCTGGTTGTGCGGGTTGCGGCCACGCACGGCCGAGCCGCCGGCCGAGTCGCCCTCGACGATGTAGACCTCGGAGACCGCAGGGTCCTTGGCCTGGCAGTCGCGCAGCTTGCCCGGCAGGCCGCCGGACTCGAGGACGCGCTTGCGGGTCGCCTCGCGGGCCTTGCGGGCCGCGAGGCGAGCGGTCGCGGCCTGGATCGCCTTGCGGACGATCTCGCGGCCCTCGGCCGGGTGCCGCTCGAGCCAGTCGCCGAACGAGTCGGTCATGGCGCGCTGGACGAAGCCCTTGACCTCGGAGTTGCCGAGCTTGGTCTTGGTCTGGCCCTCGAACTGCGGCTCGCCGAGCTTGACGCTGATGACGGCGGTGAGGCCCTCACGGACGTCGTCGCCGGTGAGGTTCTCGTCCTTGTCCTTGAGCTGGTTCTGCTCGCGGGCGAAGTCGTTGATCATCCTCGTGAGGGCGGAGCGGAAGCCCTCCTCGTGGGTGCCGCCCTCGTGGGTGTTGATCGTGTTGGCGTAGGTGTGGACCGACTCGCTGTAGGAGCCCGTCCACTGCATTGCGAGCTCGAGGCTGAGCTCGCGGGCCTGGTCCTCGACCTCGATGCTGATGATCTCGGGATGCACCGGCTCGGACTTCTTGCTCGAGACGAGGTGGGTGACGTAGTCGACGAGGCCGTTGTCGTAGCGGTAGGAGACCTTGCGCTTGCGGGTCTCGTTGCCGGCGACGTCGTCGGCCTCGTCCTCGTCGGCGGCCTCCTGGACGCGCTCGTCGACGAGGTTGATCGTCAGGCCCTTGTTGAGGAAGGCCATCTGCTGGAAGCGGGCCCGGATCGTCTCGTAGTCGTAGTCGACCGTCTCGAAGATCTGGTCGTCGGCCCAGTAGGTGATCGTCGTGCCGGTCTCGTCGGTCTCGCCGACTTTCTCGAGCGGGGCGATCCGCTCGCCGTGGTCGAACTCGATCCGCCACACGTGCCCGAGCTGGCGGACCTCGGCGATGAGCCGGGTGGCGAGGGCGTTGACGACGGAGGAGCCGACGCCGTGGAGGCCACCGGACACCTTGTAGCCGCCGCCGCCGAACTTGCCGCCGGCGTGGAGCTGGGTGAGGACGAGCTCGACGGTGGAGACGCCGTAGGCCTCGTTCATGCCCGTCGGGATGCCTCGGCCGTTGTCGGTGACCCGGACGCCGCCGTCCTCGAGCAGGGTGACGTCGATCGTGTCGGCGTGGCCGGCGAGGGACTCGTCGACGGAGTTGTCGACGATCTCCCAGACGAGGTGGTGCAGCCCACGCTCGCCGGTGGACCCGATGTACATGCCGGGGCGCTTGCGGACCGCTTCGAGGCCTTCGAGGACGGTGATCGCCGAGGCGTCGTATGCCGCGTCGTGGGCGACCGCTGACGAGGACCGACCCGGGGTGGTCGTCCGTCCGGACGTGTCGCCCGGCGCCACCTCGGGGGTGCTGTCGAGGCCGCTGTCGGCGCCGGAGTCGAGCGGGGACTCGAGGTCGGCGGGCGTCGCGATGCTGTTGTCGTCGGGCGTGCTGGGCACGGGGCTCCTTCGGCTGGCGTGGCTCATGCCGCGCGCCCGGGGCGCAAGTGCACCCTGGGCGCGACGTTCACCCCGAAGTTTACCTGTCAGGACCGTAAGCGCACGCCAGTGGAGGCCCGTGAGGGCGGTTTGTTCGACATTTCAGAGGTGTTTCCGACCCGGCATACGGCCCCCACCCCTCTGAGGCCGTCTGGGGCGGCTTTCGCGAGAGCGCCGAAGAGCTCAGCGGCCGGTGGTGAAGAAGGTCCAGGTGCCGTCGCCGGCGATCCCGACGCGGTAGCCGGTGTAGCCGCCGTCCTGCTGGCGCATCCTCTCGGCGGAGGCCCGGGTGACGAGACCGGCGGAGACGACCGCGTCCCACTCGGCGTCGGTCTCGGCGTACTGCTCGGAGAAGACCCGCGGCTGGATCGTGCCGTCGAAGGTCTCGGTGGGAACCATCGTGAGCAGGGTCGCCAGGGCGACGAAGTTCTGGGGCGTGCCGGCGCTGAAGACCGTGGCCGGCGCCCGGTCGCCGGCGAGGCCGGTGCCGTCGGCCTTCGCCATCGCGACGAGGGTCGCGGCGTCGCACTTCTTGGCGGCCGAGAGGAGCTTCTTGGCGGTGGCGGCTGCTGCCGGAGCCATGCCGGTGGTGTCGGCGGCACCCGCCCTGCCGGCGGCGCAGGCGGCCGTGGTGCGGCTCGCGGAGGGCGAGGCCGACGACGTGCGGGTGGCGGAGGGACGCACGGTCGGCGTCGCCGACGGGGTGGCGCTCGGCGTCTCCGTGACCGTCGGGGTGTGGGTGGGGTTCGGCGTCTCCGTCGTGGGGGTCGGCGACGGCGTCGCGCTGGCGGTGTCGCTCGTGCTCGGCGAGGTCGCCGGCGCGGCGGTCGGCTCGTCGTCGGAGCAGGCACCCAACGCGAGTACGGCGACGAGCATCGGCACGGCCGCGCTCCCCAGGCGGAGGCGGCGGGCAGACAGCAGGGATCCCCGGGTGGTCATGGTACCCACTGTAACGGGAGTGACTGGTGTGACTACTCCGCCACGCTGCGGGCGGGCTGGGCGGCCGCGGTGCGCTCGACCACCTCGCGCACGACGTCCGGCAGGGCGACCGTGTGCCGCCCCACCCGGTCGATGTAGACCTGCGCCCACAGCCCGTGGGCGGCGATGGCGTCGCTGCCGTCGGCGAAGAGGCCGAAGGCGAACGTCACGCTCTTGGTGCCGACCCGCTCGACCCGGACCCCGACGTCGATCGGCTGCGGGTAGGCCAGCTCGGAGTAGAACCGGCACGACGACTCCGCGACGACGCCCATGGCCTCCGACACCGTCTCGTCGATCCCGGTCTCACGGATGAGCCAGGCGTTGAGCACGGAGTCGAAGAGCTCGTAGTAGACGGCGTTGTTGAGGTGGCCGTACATGTCGTTGTCGGACCACCGCGTCGAGACCCGCTGGATCTCGGGGAAGTCCGCGCGCTCGAGGGTGCGGGGGTCGGGCAGCTCCGAGGTCATGCGGCTCAGGCTAGTTGGGCCCGTCGGACGCTCCGTGCTGGGCACACACCCACCACGCACGACGCGGACGTCGCCCCAACGACGCGGCGCGAGCCACGGCATACGGCGACGCGTCGTGGGAGGAACGGCCTTTGGGTGGGGGCCCCTCCCTACCGCCCTGGGACGTGTCTTTGCACCGGGTGGCGATGCAAGGACACCCCCATCTGCGTCACCTGCGAATGCGAATGGGGGTGCCCGTGCGTCACGAGGCGCAGCAAAGACACTGTTGGACCAAGGGAGGTGTCCGAGTCCTCAGAGGTGGATCGGGGCGAGGCTGAGAGGTCGACCGACGGTTCCGCGTCAGCGGGCGAACGGTCCGTCAGCGGGACCCTCAGGCGGCGGGGAGCACCGACCCGTCGGCCCAGGTCTTCTCGATGAAGGCCTTGACCTCGGGGGAGTGGAGCAGCTCGTCGAGCTTCTTGAGCGCGGCGTTGTCCTTGTCCGACTCCTGCACGGCGAGGAAGTTGGCGTAGGGGTTGCCCTCCGCGTCCTCGACGAGGATGGCGTCCTTGGACGGCGACAGGTCGGCCTCGAGGGCGTAGTTGCCGTTGATGACGGCGACGTCGAGGTCGTCGAGCGAGCGCACGAGCTGGGCCGGGTCGGTCTCGACGAACTTCAGCTTCTTGGCGTTCTGGTCGACGTCGTAGATCGTCGCGTTGGTGGCGTCCTTGCCCTCCTTGAGGGTGATGACACCGGCCTTGGCGAGGAGCTCGAGGGCGCGGCCCTGGTTCGACGGGTCGTTGTTGATGCCGACCTGGGCGCCCTCGGGCAGCGCGTTCACGTCCGTGACCTTCTTGGAGTACAGCGCGAACGGCTCGACATGGACGCCGTCGTAGTGTGCGAACTCGTAGCCGCGGTCCTTCACCTGCGCCTCGTAATAGGGCAGGTGCTGGTAGTAGTTCGCGTCGAGGGTGCCCTCGGCGAGCTGGACGTTGGGCTGGACGTAGTCGTCGAAGGACTTGATGTCGAGGTCGAGGCCGGCCTTCGGAGCGAGCTCCTTGTCGACGAACTCGAGGATCTTGGCGTGCGGCGTGGGGGAGGCACCGACGACGAGCGTGGTGACGCCCTCGTCATTGGCCTCGGGGCCGCTCGTGTCGCCGCCTCCGGCGCCGCACGCGGTGAGGCTCATGGCGGCGAGCACGGACACTCCGGCGACGAGACCACGACGGGGGAACGGGAACATGGGCATTCCTTTCGGTGTGCCGGCCTGGCGGCCGACGTCTGTATGCCGCGTGCGCGGCGGATCAGGTGGGCCGACGACGGTGTCGGAGCGGGCGGCATACGCCGCACGGAAGGGAGCGGTCAGCGGTGGTCGACGGCGCGGGCGACGCGGTCGCCGACGACCTGCACCAGCTGCACGACGACGACGAGCAGCACGACGGCGGCGATCATCACGTCGGTCTGGAAGCGGTTGTAGCCGTAGGACATCGCGGTCGCCCCGAGGCCGCCACCACCGACGGCGCCGGCCATGGCGCTGTAGCCGATGAGGGCGATGACGGTCGTCGTCAGCCCGGCGACGATGCCGGGCAGGGCCTCGGGCAGGAGCACCTTGCGGGTGACGTCCCAGCGGGTCGCGCCCATCATCGTGGCCGCCTCGACCTTGCCGGACGACACCTCACGCAGCGAGGTCTCGACGAGGCGCGCGAAGAACGGCACGGCGCCGATGGTCAGCGGCACGATCATCGCCCGCCACCCCACGGTGGTGCCGGCGACGAAGCGGGTGAACGGGATGATCGCGATCATCAGGATGAGGAACGGCAGCGAGCGCCCGACGTTGACGACCGCGCCGAGGACACGGTTGAGGCCGGGCTTGGGCGCTATGCCACCCGGTGAGCTGTTGTGCAGGAGCACCCCGACGACGACGCCGAGCAGGGCGGTGATCGCCGCTGACCCGATGGTCATCGCCAGCGTCTCCCAGAGCGCCGTCGGCAGGCCTTCGGTGATGACGGGGTTGTCGAGCCACTCGCCCTCGGTCTTCATGCCGCCACCTCCGGGTGGAGGTTGGCGGTGTCGAGGACGCCGTGGGCGCGCTCGACCTGGCTCGGGTCGGCGAGCTCGACGAGGAGACGCCCGACTCGGCGGCCGGCGATCGTCTCGACGGTCGCGGCGGCGACGTCGGACTCGATGCCCTCGCGGCGCAGCAGCGCGACGATGCCGTCGATGGTGCCGACCGTGGCGTCCGGGTGGCCGAGGGCGACCTGGAGACGGGTCAACCCGTCCTGCGCCGGCTCGACGAGCGGGATGAGCTCGCGGTGCAGGCGGTTGGTCGGGTCGGAGATGAGCGTGCCGAGGCGGCCCTGCTCGAGCACGGCGCCGTCACCGAGGAGGGTCACGGCGTCGCAGACCTCGCGGACGACGGACGGCTCGTGGGTGATGATGACGATGGTGATGCCGAGCCGGTCACGCAGCTCGCGGAGCAGGCCGAGGATCGAGCCGGTCGTGCTCGCGTCGAGCGCCGAGGTGGGCTCGTCGCAGAGGAGGATCTCGGGGTCGGCGGCCAGGGCGCGGGCGATGCCGACGCGCTGCTGCTGGCCGCCGGAGAGCTGGCCCGGGTGGTTCTGGGCGCGGTCGGCGAGGCCGACGAGGTCGAGCAGCTCGGTGACGCGGGCGTCGATGCGGGCCTTGTCCCAGCCGGCGATCTCCAGCGGCAGGGCGACGTTGTCGGCGGCGGTGCGCGAGTCGAGGAGGTTGGCGTGCTGGTAGACGACGCCGAACCGGCGCCGGGCCGCGCGGAGCTGGTCGCCGCGCAGGGCGGTGATGTCCTGGCCCGCGACGACCACGTCGCCCGACGTCGGCTGCTCGAGGCCGGTGAGGCAGCGGATCAGCGTCGACTTGCCGGCGCCCGAGCGCCCGACGATGCCGTGGATCTCGCCCCGGGGGACGGTGAGGGAGACCCGGTCGAGCGCCGTGACGGCGCCGCTGCGGGACTCGAAGGTCTTGGTGAGGTCGCGCACGGCCAGAGCCGGGCCCCCAGATGAATCGTCAACCACACACCCATAATCGACGGTTATCCCTCGCATAATCAAATCGGTCCCACGCTCTGGCGGCCGCAGCACCTTTCCCACCTCAGGCGGGAAACGCTCACGTCGCTTGACCGCGGCAGTCAGGCGAGGTGGGAGGAACCCACTTCCGGCGGGAAAGGGGGGAGGCGACGGGGGTATGCGGGGTACGCCCGTCGCGGGGTCAGGCGGACGGGGCGGACGGGGAGGGGGCGGCGGGGGTGGGGGTGGGCGGGTTGGCCGGTGAGGGCCCGAGGGTGCGCTCGCCGACGAGGACGCTGGGGATCATGCCGAGGATGATCGAGACGAGGACCTCGGTGCCGACGGGGTAGCGGACCGAGTGCGGCTGCCACGACCGGACGGTGCGCCCGGAGGGCAGGCGGACGGTGTGCAGGACGAAGGCGCCGTGGTACTCGACGTGGGTGACGGTCGCCGGCGCACCGTGGACCCCGGGTCCGGGCAGCTTGAGCGAGACCTCGTGCGGCCGCAGGACGATCTCGGCCCGGTCGGCGTCGCGCCGGACGGTGACGAGGCCGAGCTCGCACGCGAGCCCCTCCTCGACGAGCGCCGCGGGGAGGAAGTCGGCGTCGCCCATGAAGGAGGCGACGAACCGGCTCACCGGTCGCTCGAAGACCTCGACGGGGCTGCCGAGCTGCTCGATGACGCCCTCGCGCATGACGCCGACCCGGTCGCCGACGGCGAGCGCCTCGGTCTGGTCGTGGGTGACGAGCACGGCCGTGGTGCCGGTGGCGCGCAGGACGTCGACGGTGTCGGTTCGCACGCGGGCCCGCAGCGACTCGTCGAGCGACGAGAACGGCTCGTCCATGAGGACGACGGCCGGGCGGGGGGCGAGAGCCCGCGCCAGGGCGACCCGCTGCTGCTCACCGCCGGACAGCTCGTGCGGGTAGCGGTCGACGACGTGCGAGAGGTGGACGAGGTCGAGGACCTCGCGGACCCGGGCCTCCTGCTCGCCCCGCGGCCGGTCGTCGAGGCCGAAGCGGATGTTGTCTCCGACCCGCAGGTGCGGGAAGAGGGCGTGCTCCTGGAAGACGAGCCCGACGCGGCGCTGCTCCGGCGGAACCCAGGACGGCCCGGCGACGACCCGGCCGCCGACGCGGACCGCGCCGCCGTCCGGGCGCTCGAGCCCGGCGACGAGCCGCAGCAGCGTCGACTTGCCGCACCCGGACGGGCCGATGAGCGCGAGGATCTCGCCCTCCGGCATCACGAGGTCGAGGTCGCTGACGGCCGGGGTGTCGCCGTAGGACTTGGAGACCGCGTCGAGGACGAGCGCGTCGGTCATGACGTCACCTGCCGGTGCGGCTCGGCGAGGCGGACCTGGCGGACGAGGAACCACACCGGGACGATCGCCAGCGCGACGATGAGGAGGGCGGGCAGGGCCGCCTGCTCCCAGAAGTTCTCGTTGGCGAGCTCGTAGACCCACACGGAGAGCGTCGTGAACCCGAACGGGCGCAGCAGCAGCACGAGCGGCAGCTCCTTGACGGCGTCGACCGCGACGAGGACCAGCGCGACGGCGATGCCCGAGCGCGACAGCGGCAGGTGAACCCGGCGCAGCACCCGCAGCGGAGAGGCTCCGAGCGAGAAGGCCGAGTTCGTCACCGACGGCGAGATCGTCGCGAAGCTCGCGTCGACCGCCTGGTAGGCCGGCGCGAGGAAGCGTACGACGTAGGAGGCGAGGATGCCGAGCACCGAGCCGGTGACGACGAGGCCGGTGCCGCCGGGAACCCCGAGCGCCTCGAGCCAGCCGTCGAAGGCGGCGAAGGCGACGAGGACACCGATCCCGATGACCGCACCCGGGACGGCATACCCGAAGGTCGTGAGCTGGGCGGCGCCCCGGGCGAGCCGGCCACCGGTGACGCGCACGCCGTGGGTGACGAGCAGCGCCAGCGCGACGCAGGCGAGCGCGGCGAGGCCGGCCATGACGGCGCTGTTGGTGAGGTTGGTGGCGAAACGGCCGGTCGAGAGGGCGGACGAGTCCGCGAGCGTCGCGCTCACCGCCCACCAGAGCAGCTGCACCACGGGCAGGAGGAAGCCGGCGGCGAGGACGGAGCCGGCCGCGGCGAACGCCCACCAGCGGGAGGCGCCGGTGAGCAGGTGCGGCGTGGCGGGCGGGCGCTGGCCACCACCGCGGGAGTCGTAGCGGGCGCCGCCGCGCAGGATCCGCTCGCCGGCGAGGACCATGACGGCGAAGACGAGCACGAGCACGGAGAGCTGGGCGGCCGACGCGAAGTCGAAGCTGCCCTTCCAGGTGAGGTAGACGCCGACCGAGACGGTGCGGACGCCGAAGTACTGGACCGTGGCGAAGTCGGTGAGCGTCTCCATCATGACGACGGCGAGCCCGCCGGCGAGCGCCGGACGCGCCAGGGGCAGCAGCACCTGGCGGAAGGCGCGCCACGGCGAGGCTCCGAGCATGCGGGCAGCGTCCCACGTCGCCTGGCCCTGCCCGCGGAAGGCCGCCCGCGACAGGAGGAAGACATAGGGGTAGAGCGTCAGCGACAGCACGACCGGCGCACCCAGGGGTCCGGCCAGCAGCTCGACGACCCTCGAGCCGCCGAACAGCCCCCGGCTCGCCCGGGCGGGCCCGCCCGCGGCGCCGAACGTCGAGAGGAAGAGGAAGCCGAGGACGTAGGCCGGCATCGCCAGGGGGAGGACGAGCAGCCACGAGAAGGCCCGCCGTCCGGGGAAGTCGTAGGCCGTGACGAGCCACGCCAGGCCCACCCCGAGCACCGCCGTCCCGACCGCCACCCCGGCGAGCAGCAGCACCGTCGTGAGCAGCATCTCGCCGAGGTCACCCGGCCACGCCGGCGACCCCACCGAGGCGGTGGCGGCGACGAGCACCGAGACGACCGGCACCGAGACCACCAGCGCGATGACGACGACGGCCGCCGACCACGCGGGTCGGCCCGTCCCGGCGAGCCGGCTGGCCCGCCCGCTCGCTCGCACGCTCATCGCGTGCTCATCGACGGCTCACGACCGGTCGGTCACTTGTAGCCGGCCTCGGAGAGGACCTTGACGGCCTCGGCGTTCTGGGACCCATAGGCCTCGGCCGACAGCGGCATGCGCTCGAACTCGCCGAACTCGCCGATGACCGGCTCCGGCTTCACGGACTCGTTGACGGGGTACTCGTGGTTGCCGTCGACGAACGCGCTCTGCCCCTTCGTCGCGAGCCACTCGATGAGCTGCTGCGCCTGGGCCGCGTTGTCGGAGGTCCTCACGACCCCCGCGCCGGAGATGTTGACGTGCGTGCCGGCGCCCGACTGCGAGGCCCAGAACGGCTTCACCTTGAGGTCGGGCTTCTTCTTCAGCTCGCGGGCGAGGTAGTAGTGGTTGGTGATGCCGACGTCGCACTGGCCGGCGTCGATCGCCTTGAGCAGCTCGACGTCGTTGGACTTGATGTCGACGCCGTTGGCCACCCAGCCCTTGACCGTCGCGAGCGCCTTGTCGCGGCCGTCGAGGTCGATGAGGCTGGCGACGAGGCTCTGTGTGTAGGCCGAGGTGGAGTCGCGCATGCAGAGGCGGTCCTTCCACTTCGGGTCGGTCAGGCCGGCATACGTGTTCGTCGCGTCGAAGTCGGTCGGCTTGACCGCGTCCGGGTTGTACATCGTCGTGCGGGCGCGCATCGCCAGGCCGTACCACTGGTTGCCACTGTCCCGCAGGTCCTCGGGCACGCCCTCGGTCAGGGCCGTGGAGTCGAGCGGCCGCAGGACGCCCTCCTCGGCGGCGTTCCAGAGGTTGCCGGCGTCGACGGTCATGTAGACGTCGGCCTCGCCGTCCTCGCCCTCGGCCTTGATCCGCTGGAGCAGCTCGGCGTCGTTGCCCGAGATGAACTCGACGCTGATGCCGGTCTCGTCCTGGAAGTCCTTGAAGGCACCCTCGAGGTCGTAGTGGCGTGCGGAGTAGATCTGCAGGTCGGCGTTGCTGCCACCGATGCCGAGCACGCCGCACCCAGCCAGGGGGAGGACGGTCGCCGTCGCGACGAGGCCGGCGGTGAGGACACGGGCGGTGCGGGGCACGGGGAGCTCCTGGTCTGGGTGGCGAACCCCTCCATTGAACCGGAGTTAGGTAAGCCTGACCAAATCCCCGTATCATCAGTCGCCATGACGGCCCCCGCCCTGCCCCGGCACCGCGTCGCCCTCGTCGGGCGGCTGCGGTCCTTCGGCGGCGCGACGGCCCTGTCCTGGAGCGGTCCCGAGGGCCTGGAGACGCTGACGTATGCCGGCCTGGCCGACCGCGTCGACGCCCGCCGGGCCGCGCTCGGGGCGGCTCCGCGGCTCGTGCTGCTCGAGGCCGCGAACGACGTCGAGACCGTGACGACGCTGCTGGCCGCGCTCGCCGGCGGCCACCCCGTGCTCCTGTGTGCCCCAGTGGAACCCCTGGCTTCCGGTGAGGCACACGAGGCGAGGTGGTGGGAGGCCTACGACCCCGACGTCGTCGCCCGCGGCGCGGTGCTCGAGGCCCGGCGCGAGGGCAGCGCCCACGAGCTGCACCCCGACCTCGCCCTGATGATGTCGACCTCGGGCAGCACCGGCTCACCCAAGCTCGTGCGGATCAGCACCGAGAACCTCGACTGCAACGCCGCGCAGATCGTCGACGCGCTCGGGCTGCGAGCCGACGACGTCGCGGCGACGACCCTGCCGCTGCAGTACTGCTACGGGCTGTCGGTCCTGCTCAGCCACCTCTCCGTCGGCGCCGGGGTGCTGCTCACCGACTTGTCCGTCGTCGACGCCTGCTTCTGGGAAGCGTTCACGCATGCCGGTGGGTCGACCCTCGCCGGGGTGCCCTACACCTTCGACCTGCTCGACGCCGTCGGCTTCGCGTCGATGGCGCTCCCCCGGCTGCGCCTCCTCACCCAGGCCGGCGGGCGGATGGACCCGGCGTCGGTGCGGCGCTGGGCCTCGCTCGGCGAGGAGCGCGGGTTCGACCTCCTGGTGATGTACGGCCAGACCGAGGCCACCGCGCGGATGGCCACCCTCCCGACGCACCTGGCCGCCGAGCACCCTACGAGCATCGGCGTCGCCGTGCGCGGCGGGCACTTCTCCCTCGAGCCCGTCGAGGGTGCGCCGGCCGGGGTCGGCGAGCTCGTCTACGAGGGCGGCAACGTCATGATGGGCTACGCCTCGTCACCCGCCGACCTCGCCCGCGGCCGGGACGTCACCTCACTGCACACCGGGGACCTCGCGCGCTTCACCGCCGACGGTCTCGTCGAGATCGTCGGCCGGCGGAGCCGCTTCGCCAAGGTGTGCGGGCTGCGCATCGACCTGGACCGCATCGAGGCCGACCTCGTCGACGCCGGGCACCCAGTGCTCGTCATGGACGGTGGGGACCGCCTGCTCGTCGCCGTCACCGGCACCGGCACCGGGGACGTCGACCCCGCGGCCGTGCGCCGCGAGGTGAGTGAGCGGTATGCCGTCCCGCGCGCCGCCGTCGTGGTCACCGACGTGGGCGAGGTGCCGCGCACCGCGTCCGGCAAGCTCGACCGCCCGGCCCTGGCCGCCCTGGTCGATGCGTTCGGGACGGGCACCTGCCCGACCTCGTCAGCGCTGTCCGTCGGCGAGCACGGTGACGTCGACGACGTCTCCGAGCGGGTCCGCGCGCTCTACGCCGAGCTGCTCGACCGCCCCGACGCCTCGCTCGACGACTCCTTCGTGACCCTCCGCGGCGACTCCCTCTCCTATGTCGAGGCCTCGGTGCGGCTCGAGGGCCTCCTCGGGACCCTGCCCGAGTCGTGGCACGTCCGCCCCGTCCGTGAGCTCGGCCGGCTCGGCGACCAGCCCGGACCCGGCACGGCCGCCGAGAACGGTGCCTCGCCCGGCCCCACGAGCCGGCGCGGACGCGCACTGGGTGAAGGGCCGTCGCGGCGCCACTGGCGCTCGCTCGAGACCTCGGTCGTCCTGCGCGGCGTCGCCATCGCCGTCATCGTGCTCACCCACGCCGGGGTGCTCGACGTCAGGGGCGGGGCGCACGTCCTGCTGGCGGTCGCCGGGTTCTCGTTCGCCCGCTTCCAGCTCTCCGGCGGTCCGCGCTCCGAGCGGGTGGCCCACGTGCTCGAGTCGGTGACGCGGATCGCGCTGCCCAGCGCCGTGTGGCTCGGCGTGCTCACCCTCGTCGACGAGCGCTACTCGTGGTGGAACCCGTTGCTGCTGACCTCGGTCGGCGGCGGCAACGTCCACGCGCAGTGGCGCTACTGGTTCGTCGAGGCGCTCGTCCACGTGCTCGTGGGCGTGACCCTCCTGCTCTGCGTCCCGGCGCTCGACCGGCTCGAGCGGCTCCGGACCTTCGCCGTCCCGATGGGGCTGGCGGTGCTCGCCCTCGTCGTCCGCTTCGGCCTGGTCGACGTCGGCTCCCACCACGTCAACGGCCGGCCCGCCATGGTGCTGTGGCTCTTCGTCCTCGGGTGGGCCATGGCCCGCGCGACGGCGACGTGGCAGCGGTGGCTCCTCACGGCATACGTGCTCGTCGTGGTCCCCGGCTTCTTCAGCGACCCGCTGCGCGACGCCACGATGGCCGCCGGCCTGCTCGTCCTGCTGTGGGTGCGCTCGGTGCGCGTGCCGGCGTTCCTCGTGCCGGTGGTCGTGCCGGTAGCGTCGGCGTCGCTGTTCATCTACCTCGTGCAGTGGGAGGTCATGGGCCGCGTGGGCTACTCGGCCCTCGGCGCGGCCGTCGCGCTGGTCACCGGGTGGATCGCCTGGCGCGGCTCGTCCCCGCTCGTCGAACCGGCGGCCCGCTGGGTCGGCTCCCGGGTGTCGCCTCCCCGCACCCCCGTCAGCTGAGGATGTCCTGCCGGCGGAAGCGCCGGTAGCCCAGACCGACGAAGAGGACCGTGTAGAGGACGGCCCACAGCGCGCCGTGCCGCAGGTCGGTCCAGTCGATGGGGCCCGAGACGAGTAGGTCGAGCCACGCCCGGGAGTAGTGGCCCGGCAGCCCCTTGCGCCAGTCCCCGAGGGCGTCGATCGAGTCGAGGATGCCCGAGACGATGAGCAGGATCAGCGCGCCACCGACCGCGGCGAGCGGAGTCTGGCTGCGGACCCCCACCCAGAACGAGAAGGCGCCGATCGGCGCGACCATGACGAGGACGTAGCCGACCGCGATCGCCATCCGCGGCAACCACTCACCCCAGGGCAGCTCGCCGCCGCCGAGGATGCTGAAAGGCTCCTGCCCGTAGGCGAGCGTCCCGACGAGGAGCGCCCAGACCGGCAGCGTGACGACCAGCGCCGCCGTCGACAGGAATCCGATGACGAGCTTGCTCGTGAGCAGGCGGGCGCGGGTCACCGGTGCCGTGAGCAGGTAGCGCAGCGAGGCCCACGACGCCTCGGCGGGCACCGGGTCGCCGGCGAAGAGGGCGGCGACGATGAAGAGGAGCAGCTCCGCGGAGACGAAGAACGCGAAGACGGTGAAGTTCGGCCCGCCGCCGGTCGCGAGGTCGACGAGCCGCACCGTCGGGTCGCCCGGGCGGCCCGGGTCGCTGTCGAGGGAGAACGCGGTGACGAGGATCAGCGGCAGCGCGGCGACGATGCCGAGGATCCAGAGGGTCCGGCGCCGGCCGAGCTGACGGCGCAGCTCGGCCCGCCAGGACAGGGGGCGGCTCATCGGGCGCGCACCTGTCGCAGGCGCTCGACGAGCGCAGTGTCACCGGTCGAGCCGTCGGAGCTCGCCTGCGAGGACGCGATGACCCCGAGGAAGACCTCCTCGAGGTGGCGCCGGCTGCCGACCCCGACGACCTCGGCCCCGGACTCGACGACCGCGCGCACGACCGCCTCGCGCGGCAGGTCGGAGACGACGGTGAGCGTCACCTTGGACGGGTCGTCGATCGTCTCGACCGACCGTATGCCGTTCGCCCCCGTGAGTGCCGCCCGCGCCGGGGCGAAGGAGGCGGCCGACGCGAGCTCGAAGACGGTGGTGTCCTCGCTCGAGAGCAGCTCGGACACCGGCCCGGCGGTGACGACCCGGCCGGCGTGCATGACGACGACGTGGGTGCAGGTCAGCTCCACCTCGGCGAGCAGGTGGCTGGAGACGACGACGGTGCGTCCGGACGCGGCATACGACTGGAGCATCGGGCGCATCGCGGCGATCTGGGGCGGGTCGAGGCCATTGGTCGGCTCGTCGAGGAAGAGCACCTCGGGCCGGCCCAGCATGGCCTGGGCGATCCCGAGGCGCTGCTTCATGCCGTGGCTGTAGGTGCGCACCGGCCGGTCGAGGGCGCCGCCGAGCGCCGCCACCGCGATGGCGTCGTCGAGCTCGGCCTCCTCGGCGGGGCGGCCGGTGGCGGCCCAGTAGGCCTCGAGGTTCTGCCGGCCGGTGAGGTGCGGCAGGAAGCCCGGCCCCTCGACGAGGGCACCGACCCGGCCGAGCACCTCCGACCCCGGGTGCACCGGGCGCCCGAGGACGTGGACCGAGCCGGAGTCGGGGGTGATGAGGCCGAGGATCATCCGCATCGTCGTCGTCTTGCCGGCGCCGTTGGGACCGAGCAGGCCCACGACCTGGCCGCGCTCGGCCCGCCACGAGACGTCGTCGACGGCCCGGTGCCCGTCGGCATACGTCTTGACGAGCCGGTCGACGACGAGCGGGACGTCGGCGTAGTCCTCGCGAGGGACCTCGCGGTGGCGGCGGCGGCTGCGCCAGAGCGCGGACCCTCCGATCAGGGCGAGGAGCCCGGCGATCCCGCCGGCGAGGGCGATGGACTCGGTGTCGCGCTCGGTGGTCGTCGGGAGGAGGCGGCCGGTCGCCGTGGGCACGGTGAGGGTGGGCGTGGTCAGGCTGACCCGGTCGGCGCGGGCCTCGCGCGGTGAGGTGAAGGAGCTGTCGGTCGAGGTGACGAGCACCCGCCACTGGCTGCCGGCGGCCATCGACCACACCGAGGCGGGCAGGTCGACGGTCACGTCGGTGGGCCGGCCGGGTGTCAGCGCGACCCGCACCGGCGCCGTCAGGGCCCGCTGCTGGACCGCATCGGTGCCCTCTACCCGCCAGAGCGAGACGAAGAGCGTCGCCTCGCTGCCGGTCGAGGTGACGGTGAGCCCCACCCTGGGCGCACCCACGACGGTGAGCGACCGCTCGAAGACCGAGCTGTCGAAGGCGGCCGACATCCCGGGAAGCGCCGCGAGCCGGTAGGTCGGCAGCTCGAGGGAGCCGAGGCCGGGCAGGGACGTCATCGAGCTCGGCTGGCCGCCCGGCGGAGTGAGCAGGACGGCGGGCTCGTCGGGGGCGCGCAGGCGCACCTGCTGGGAGCCGGCCCGCAGGCCGGGGTAGGTGTCGAGCGTGGCCACCGGCGCGCTGTTGCTCCGGCGCGGAACGGGCAGCGCGTAGCTGAACGCGGGGACGGGGAGCGGGTCCGTCCGGCTGCCCTCGAGATAGGTCCGGAGCCAGGTGCGGGCGGCGTCCTCGTCGAGGCCGGGGTTGGAGGAGGCGCCGTCGTGCCCGCCGTCGGTCCACCGGACCGCGTGCCGGGTGCCGGCCGCGGCCAGCCCGGCGGCGTTGGCGTCGGCCTGGTCGAGCCCGAAGAGGGTGTCGGCCTCGCCCTGGACGAGCAGGGTCGGCGCGGTGACGGTGCCGATGGTCGCGCGGGGGCTGTTGCGGCGCAGGGTCGCGGTGAGCTCTGCGCTCGGCCGGCCGGTCTCGGCGGCGTCCTGCAGCTGGGTGCAGAGGGTCCGGTCGAAGCGGCCGCACAGCAGCTCGGCGGGGTTGCCGGAGCCGGACGGTGCAGGCGTGGGTGCGGCGCCGAACGACCCGCCGGCCATCGAGCCGACGCTCGCGCCGAAGAACCGGGTGCCCCAGAGCTGCTTGTAGGGGCCGGGGGTGGTGCTGCCCGCCGCCGCCTGCGGGAAGAGCGCGGTCGAGAGGTCGTGCCAGGTGATCGCGGCCACCGTGGCGTCGACGCGCCGGTCGGCCCCGGCGAGCATGAGCGCGAAGGCGCCACCGTAGGACCCGCCGACGACGGCGACCTTGGGGTCACCGGCTCCGTCCTTGCTGACCTCGGGGCGGACGGCGAGGAGGTCGAGGAGAGCGACGCCGTCCTTCACCTCGTGGTCGGGCGAGTTGAGGTGGATGCGGCCTCCGGAGCGACCGAAGCCGCGCGCGGTGAAGGTCAGGACGACGTGGCCGTCGGCGGCGTACTGCCTGGCCTCGCGGTCGACGGACTCCTTGCTGCCGCCGAAGCCGTGGGCGAGCAGCACCGCCGGGTGCGGCCCGTCACCGGCCGGCAGGTGCAGGCGGGTGTCGAGCCGGACGGCCGTCCCGTCACCCTCCGGGCCGACGTCCACGAGCTGGTCGGAGGTCCTGACGTCGGGGTCCGCGGTCTCGGCCGAGACGCCGCCCAAGGGAGCGCCGACGAGGACGAGCCCGGCCAGAAGCGGAACGACCACCCCGCGACGCCGTGCCTGAGCGAGCCGCTGCATGGCTCATCCTCTCGCGACGACGTCAGGGGGACCGGTTCGTGCCGGAGGCACACCCGTCGAACGCTCCGACCGCGCGGCTGGTTCCGCCCTGTCCGGAGTGGCGCGTCCTCGACCCCGACGTCAGGCCTCGAGGGTCCGGTCGAAGAGCGCCCGCACCTCGCCGGGCAGGGAGGGTTCGGGGATGAGGACGTCGAGCGGCGGGGCCTCGCAGCTCACGCCGTAGCAGAAGCGGTCGGGCTGGGCCGGTCCGCCGGCGAACGAGGTCAGAGTCGGCGTCGGCCCAGCGAGCAGGGAGCGCCAGGCGGAGGCGTCCGCGTCGGGCAGCTCGTCGAGGGTGACCGTGCGCTCGCGGACGAGACCGGCGAACCCTCCGGTCCGGCGGACCTGGACCTCGACCGTTCCGGCGGGTGCCTCGGTGCCGCCAGAGGCCTCGGTGCCCCCGGTGTCGTCTCCGGTCCGGTCTGCGCGGTCGGCGCTGTCCGTCACGCCCACCTCGCGCCACGCGGAACGCACGGCCTCCACCTCGGTCGAGCCCTCGCCGTGCAGGGTGACAGCTGCCGCCTCGGTGAGCGCGGCGAAGGTCGCGAAGTCGCAGTCCGCCTTGATGTCACCGGTGATCGCGGCATACCAGATCGCGCCCGGTCGCTCCCAGGCGTTGCCGCCGAGCGCCGTGGCGACGAGGTGGAACGCCCTGTTGGGGATGCCGGAGTTGATGTGCACGCCGCCGTTGTCGCCGTCGGTGACGACGAAGTCGCGCATGTGGCCGGGTTGGGGATCCTTGCCCAGGCGCGGGTCGTCGTAGGCGGTACCGGGCTCCTTCATCGAGCGCAGGGCCACCCCGTTGACGGTCGGACCCAGCAGCTCCGCGCCGATGAGCCAGTCGGACTGCTCGGCGCTCAGCCTGCGGGCCCGCTGCTTGACGAGGATCCCGAAGACGTCGGACACGTGCTCGTTGAGCGCGCCGGCCTGGTCCTGGTAGACGAGGCCCGAGGTGTACTGGGTGACGCCGTGCGCGAGCTCGTGCCCGATGACGTCGAGGCTGCGGGTGAAGCCGAGCAGGACCTCGCCGTCACCGTCGCCGAAGACCATCTGGGTGCCGTCCCAGAAGGCGTTGTCGTAGTCGCGGCCGTAGTGGACCGTCGCGAGCAGCCCGAGGCCCCTGTTGTCGAGGCTGTTGCGGTCGTAGGCCGCGTGCCACAGGTCCCACGTGGCGCCCAGCCCGTCGTAGGCCTCGTTGACCGTGGTGTCGTCGGTGGCCGGCTCGCCCTCGGAGCGCACCACGGTGCCCGGCAGCGACGTGCCGCCCCCGGCGTCGTGGACCACCCGGTTCGGGGCGACCGACGTGGCCCGGGTCGCGCGGCGGCTCACCCGCGGCTCGGGTCGCAGCGCCCGCTCGCGGGCCCGCTGCTCGTAACGGAGCTGGTCGAGCCGCAGCGTCTCGCGGGCCCGCCGCTCCAGTCGCGGCTCGCCCGAGGTGGCCAGGGCCTCGAGGAGGTAGGGAGGCACGATCCCGCACCACACCGGAGCGGTCGGGGAGGTCGCGGCGTTCTGCGGCTCGTGCGTCGTCATGGCCCCATCCTTCCTCCGCCCTCCGACAGTCGCGCGGCGAGACAGGGGAGCATCTCCGGGTGGATCATCGAGGAAGTCGTTCCCCCGTGGAGGAGACCAGATGAGCGACAGCGACGAGGACCGGTTCGCCGACGTCGTCGCTGCCCGCACCGCGACCCGGCGGGTCCGCGCCGGCCTGGCCGCAGCCACGGTCGTGGGCCTCCTCGTCCTGGGGACCGGCATGCTCGGGAGCCGCGACGCCGGGAGGCCCCTGACCATGGGCCTGGGGCCCGTCCCGTCCGCGCCGTTGCAACCCGTCGTGTCCGGTTCCCCGACGCCGCTGCCGGCACGCGCGGCGCTCGATCCCGGGACGTACGCGATGCGCCGGCCCGCCGGCTCCGTCGCGGACTACGAGCAGCTCGTCTTCACGGTGCCCGCCGGGTGGTCCTCCAGCGACGGGCTCGTCCACAAGCACCGTGGCCAGCCGGGCGAGGTGGCCTTCAGCGCCTGGACGGTGCAGCGCGTCCACGTCGACCCGTGTCGCTGGCGGACCGGTGGCGTCACGTGGCTCGAGCTCGAGGACGAGGCCCTCCACGAGGAGTTCCACACGAAGCCACCGGGGGCCATGCTGCTCGCTCGACCGGCGGGCGGGCTCGCGAACCAGCGGGGACGGGGACCCGCGGAGTTGGTCAGGTCCGCCCTCGGCGGCGAGCCGGCCCTGAGCATGGAGCTCTCCGTGCCCCCTGACCTCGACCTGCGGGACTGCGACCAGGGCCAGTTCAGGAGCTGGGAGGGTCTGGGCGGCAGTGGTCAGGTGGCGAACACCCACCACGCGCCGGCACAGGTCGACACCGTGTACCTCGTCGACCTCGACCGTGCTCCACTGGTCGTCGATGTCTCGACGATGCCCGGCGCCACGCCGTCGGACGTGGCCGAGCTCAACGCCATCGTCGCCTCGATGGTGGTCGACCGCGGGCGCTGAGCCCGACCGTCGACCCGGGTGTCGCACCATCGTGTCCGCCGTGCGCCGTGTCACGCTGGGCAGGCACCACCATCGCCACCCCGGAGCCGTTCGCATGCCGACGCCACTGCCCCGCCGCACCGCCCTCCGCTCGGCAGCCGCGGCCGCGGTGGTCCTCGCGAGCGGGTCGGCCGCCGCCTGCTCGGCACCGGACAGGTCCGAGGACGAGGCCCGCCCGCACGAGCTCGTGCCCCGGTCGGGCAGTGCCATCGGTGCGGTCGACCCGGCGACGGCTGCGCTCGACGCGGTGACGCTGGCCGCCTCCCGCTGCCTGCTGGCGCGCGCCACGACCGTCGTCGTCAGCTCGGCGGAGGGCTCCGACGTCACGGCCGGGGCCGCGGCCGCCCGCCAGCTCGGCGTGCCCCTGCTCGTCGCCGGACCCGCCCTGGTGGCCGAGCTCGACCGGCTCGGCGTCCGCACGGTCCTGCGGTATGCCGGACGCGCACCCCAGGCGTCCGCCTCCGTCCCCACCGACCTGGGGAACCGCGAGGTCGTCGAGGGCACGGCGATGGGCGACCTCCCGGACCTGCCCGGCCTCCCCGCGAAGCCCCGCCCCGGTGGCGCCACGGTCCTCCTCCTCGAGGGCACCACGCTGCCGCCCGCGCTCGTACCCCTGCTCCACGCGGTCGGCGCCGAGCCCCTGGTCGTCGCAACCTCCGACGTCCGCTCCTCCAGCGAGGCGCGCACCGCGCTGCGCACCGGCACCGAGTCCCCGGTCCTCGCCATCGGGTCCGGCTTCGGCGAGGACGCGGTGCTCGCCCAGCGGGTGCGCACGACGACCCGGGCTCCCGAGCTCCCCGGTGGCGGCCACCTGCCCTTCCCCGACCGGATGATGGTCGCGCTCTACGGGCACCCGCTGACCGCGGCGCTCGGCATGCTGGGCGAGCAGCCGGCGCACGAGGCCGTCGAGCGCGCCACCGCGCTGGCGGAGCAGTATGCCGCTCTCACCGACACCCGGGTCGTGCCCGCGTTCGAGCTCATCGCCTCGGTCGCGTCCGTGGAGAAGGGCGACGGCTCCTACTCCAGGCGCACGAAGACGTCGACGCTGCTGCCGTGGATCGAGGCCGCCGAGAAGGCCGGGGTCTACGTCCTGCTCGACCTGCAGCCGGGCCGCTCCGACTTCCTCACCCAGGCCAAGGCCTACGAGGAGCTGCTGCGACGTCCGTGGGTCGGCCTCGCCCTGGACCCGGAGTGGCGACTGCGCGAGGACCAGGTGCACCTGACCCAGATCGGCTCGGTGGGCATCGACGAGGTCAACGAGGTCGGCGCCTGGCTCGCCGGTCTCGTCCGGACCCACGACCTGCCGCCCAAGGTGCTCACCCTGCACCAGTTCAACCTGCGGATGATCCGGGAGCGCGAGCGCCTCGACACCTCGCTCGACGAGATCCAGTGGCTCCTGCACGCCGACGGACAGGGGTCGCAGGGCGACAAGCAGGGCACCTGGAGGGCGTTGCGGCGCAACCTGCCCGAGGGTGTCTGGCTCGGCTGGAAGAACTTCGAGCACGAGGACGCGCCGATGCTCACCGTCGAGCAGACGATGGAGAGCGTGGACCCCCGCCCCTCCTTCATCTCCTACCAGTAGCGTCGGCTCAGCCGTAGGTGTCGCGCGGCCCCCGGCCGTCCTGGACCCGGCGGGCCCCCTTCGACCACGACGGCGCCGACGGACCGACCACGCGGATCTGGCTCACCGTGCCCTCCCCGACCTCGCGCTCCAGCGAGGCCATGAGCGTGTTGACCATGAGCCGCAGGTTGGTCGCCCACGCGGTCGAGTCGGCCCGCACCGTGAGGACCGTGTCGACGAACTCGACCGGGTGGCAGTGCTGGGCGACCTCCGCCCCGACGATCGAGGGCCAGCGGCCGATGACCGACCCCACGGCGACGTCGACCTTCCACCCGCGCTCGCTGACGAACGCGTCGAGCTCGTCGCCCAGCAGCTGCGGGTCGCGCCCACCACGACGACCCTCGCCGCCGGTGCCCGGCAGGTCCCGGAAGCGCCGCTTCGGCTTGACGCCGGGACGCAGCCCCCGGGCCCGAGCCGCCGCCCGAGCCCGCAGCAGGGCGTCGGCCGGCGCCCCCAGCGCGTCCTCGGGTGCCGGCCCGGCGTCGGGGTCGGGCACGTCCTCGCGTCCGGTCCCGTCACCCACGCGCGGTCACCTCACCCAGCGACACGGCATACGTGCGTCCCCGCAGCTCGGCGGGCACGTCCTCCTCGACCGCCGCGGTGATGAGCACCTGCTCGCAGTCGGCCACCATCGCGGCCAGGCGCGACCGCCGGCCCGAGTCCAGCTCGGCGAACACGTCGTCGAGGATGAGGACCGGGTCGTCCCCGAGGTCGTGACGGAGCAGGTGGTATGCCGCGAGCTTGAGTCCCAGCGCGAAGCTCCAGGACTCGCCGTGGCTGGCATAGCCCTTGGCCGGCAGCTCTCCGAGGGTGAGGACGACGTCGTCGCGGTGCGGCCCGACGAGCGTCACCCCGCGCTCGATCTCCTGGGCGCGCACGTCGGCGAAGGCCTCGAGCAGCTCGGTGTGCAGCTCCTCCATCTCGGGCACCTCCCCGGCGGCGATCCGGGCGGCCATCTCCTCGCGCAGCGAGGCGCGGTAGCTGGCCCGGGCGTCCGACTGACCGGCGCTGACCTCGTCGTAGGCCTTGCCGAGCAGCGGTCCGAGGTCGCGCAGGAGCCGCAGGCGGGCGTAGAGCAGGGGAGCCGCGACGCTCGCGAGCTGCCCGTTCCACACCTCGAGGGTGTGCAGCGCGCTCTCCCGCTCGCTCGCCACGTCGCTCCCCTCCACCGGGCGCCGCTGCTTGCCGCGGCCGCGCAGCACCGGCGCTGCCGACTTCAGCAGGGCGTTGCGCTGCTTGAGGATCTTGTCGTAGTCGCCGCGCGCCCCGGCCCACCGCGGCTGGCGGGCCACGAGCAGGTCGTCGAGGAAGCGGCGCCGCTCCGACGGGTCGCCCTTGACGAGGGCGAGGTCCTCGGGGGCGAAGAGCACGGTCCGCACCTGGCCGAGGACGTCACGGGGCCGGGTCAGCGGCGACTTGTTGAGCCGGGCCCGGTTGGCGCGGCCCGGCGTGATCTCGAGCTCGACCATCGACTCCCGGCCGTCACGCACCACCGCACCGCGGATGATCGCCTGCGCCGCACCGAAGCGGACGAGCGGGGCGTCGGTCGAGACCCGGTGGCTGCTCAGCGAGGCGAGGTAGCCGATCGCCTCGACGAGGTTGGTCTTGCCCTGCCCGTTGAGCCCGACGAAGGTCGTGATCCCGGGCTCGAGCGGGAGCTCGGCGCTCGGATAGCTCCGGAAGTCGCCGACCGTGAGGTGCCGGACGTACACCCGGGCCGCTCAGGCCTTCTTGGCGGCGCGCTTCCGCGTCGACGCGGTGCCGGACGTGGGGCCGGAGGACGACCCGGTCGAGCCGGAGCCCGACGAGGGACCTGCCGACGCGGCCTTGCGACCCTCGGCGGCGGCCGCCGGAGCCTGCTCGACCGGCTTCTCCTTCGTATCGGCCTTGGCGCGGGCGGTCTCGGGCTTCTTCGGGCCGGCGGCGGCCTCGTCGCGCAGCTCCTGGCCCTCGGCGAAGGTCATGACCTGGTGGCCACCGAACTGGCCCCGCAGCGCGGCCACGGCCTGCATCGTCGGCGAGGCCTGCTGGCGGGAGGCGAACCGGGCGAAGAGGGAGGCCGAGATGACCGGCATGGGCACGGCGTTGGCGATGCCCTCTTCGACGGTCCAGCGGCCCTCGCCGGAGTCGGCGGTGTAGTCCGAGACGTCCTCGAGGTCGGGGTTGTCCTCGAGCGCCTTGACCATGAGGTCGAGCAGCCAGGAGCGGACGACGGTGCCACGGCTCCACGCCTTGAACGACCCGGGGACGTCCTTGACGATGTCCTTCTTCTGGAGCAGCTCGTAGCCCTCGGCGTAGGCGTGCATGAGGCCGTACTCGATGCCGTTGTGGACCATCTTCACGTAGTGGCCCGCGCCGATGTCACCGGCGTGGACGAAGCCCTCGTCGCGCGGACCCTCGGGGCGCAGGGCGTCGAAGATCGGCATCGCCTTGGCGACGTTGGCCTTGGTGCCGCCGACCATGAGGCCGTAGCCGTTGTCGAGGCCCCAGATGCCGCCGGAGACACCACAGTCGATGTAGCCGATGCCCTGGGCCTTGAGCAGCTTCTCGTTCTCGATGTCGTCGGTGAAGCGGCTGTTGCCGCCGTCGATGACGAGGTCGCCCTTCTCGAGCAGGCCCGCCAGCTTGGCCACCGTCTCGCGGGTCGGGTCGCCGTGGGGAACCATCACCCAGACCACGCGCGGTGCCTCGAGCTTCTTGACCATCGCCGCCAGCGTCCTGACGTCGGACACCTCCGGGTTGCGGTCGTAGCCGACGACCTCGTGCCCGGCGCGGCGGATGCGCTCGCGCATGTTGCCGCCCATCTTGCCCAGGCCGATGAGTCCGAGTTGCATGTGGCTGCCCCTTCAGGTGACGGTCGTTCGAGTGCTCGCAGTGCTGGTCAGGCTACGCCGCTCAGCTCGCGAAGCGGACCGGCATGATGACGTAGCGGTAGCTCGTGTCCGCCTCGCCGTCGATCTCCGCCTGGCCGCTGAGCACCGCCGGGCGCGAGGGCTGCGTGAAGGACAGCCGGCTGAACTCGGTCCCGACTGCGCCGAGGCCGTCGAGGAGGAAGCCGGGGTTGAACGCGACCTCGATGTCTGGACCGGTGAGCGTGGCCTCGACGGCCTCGCTCGCCTGGGCGTCCTCGCCGGTGCCGGCCTCGATGGCCACCTGCCCCTCGGAGAAGCGCAGCCGCACGGGGGTGTTGCGCTCGGCGACGAGGGCCACGCGCTTGACGGCCTCGACGAGGTCGGCGGTCGCGACGACCGACTCGGTCTCGGAGGTGGACGGGAAGATCGAGCTGACCTTGGGGTACTCACCGTCGAGCAGGCGGGTCGTCGTGCGGCGCGAGCCGGCCTCGAACCCGACGAGCCCGTCGCCGCCGGCGGCCGAGCCGAGGGCCACGTCGATCGAGCCACTGGCGCCGAGGGAGCGGGCGGTGTCGGACAGGGTCCGGGCCGGGACGAGCACGATGTGGCTGGCCGCGCTGTCCGTGGGGTTCCACGTCAGCTCGCGCATGGCCAGGCGGTAGCGGTCGGTCGCGAGGAGCGTCATCTTGTCGCCCTCGATCTCCACGCGCACCCCGGTGAGGATCGGCAGCGTGTCGCCGCGGTCGGCCGCGATGGAGACCTGGCCGACGGCCTGGGTGAAGAGGTGCCCGTCGATGGAGCCGCTCGGCTCGGGGCTGGTCGGCAGCGTGGGGTAGTCGTCCGAGGGCATCTGGAGCAGGCTGAAGCGGCTCGAGCCGCAGACGACCTGGACCTTGGAGCCCTGCACCTCGACGTCGACCGGCTTGTTGGGCAGGTTGCGCGAGATGTCGGCGAGCAGGCGACCCAGCACGAGCACGGTGCCGGCCTCGGCGACCTCGGCGGGGACGGTCAGCCGGGCGGAGACCTCGTAGTCGAAGGCCGACAGGGTGACGGTCCCCTCCTCGCTGGCCTCGATGAGGATCCCGGCGAGCACGGGCACGGGCGGGCGCGCCGGAAGTCCACGGGCCACCCAGGTGACCGCCTCGGCAAGGACTTCACGCTCGACGCGGAACTTCACGGCATACCGACCTTCGCTGGAGTGCTGCGACGTGAGCGCAGCGGACTGTGGCACGCAGAGATGCGGGCACGGGCATACGGGAGACACGACATTAGTGCACGGCGTCAAGCGGGGGGACCTGAGCCCGATCCTGTCGTTTGTCCGGTCCGTCCGGGCCAGGGGATCCACAGGCAGGTCATCGGGGCAGGACAGGAGAGAGGGAGATCTCGTCACAGTTGTAGGAGGTGTGGATCCTGTGGACAACGAGGTGTCCGTGCAGGTCAGCGGGCAGTCGGTGCCGTGGACAACCCGTGGACCCGATGTGGAGCGGGCCGGGCCGGGTGTTGACGACGCAGCGGCCGTGCGAGCGAGTCCACCGGTGCGTGGCGGTGCGTCCACGTCCGAGACCCGGTTGTCCACAGTTGTCCACAGGCGTCTGGGGACAAGACCGGGCATGGGGGATGCCGGTGGACATTTGTCCACAGGGTTGTGCACATCCCGTGGACGAGGGGTCGACCGTCAACCGCGGACCCTCGTGCGGGAAGCGGGGCGCGTGCCGCAGGTGACGAACCGATGTCGGGCCACCCACAGCTGTGGAACCACCTGTGGACAACGGGGGCCGGGACGGCACGCTCGAGACGTCAGCGCGACTGTTGCTTGATCCGGTTGGTCAGCTCGGTGACCTGGTTGTAGATCGCCCGGCGCTCAGCCATGAGCTGACGGATCTTCTTGTCGGCGTGCATCACCGTCGTGTGGTCGCGGCCGCCGAACTGCTGGCCGATCTTGGGCAGCGACAGGTCGGTGAGCTCGCGGCACAGGTACATCGCGATCTGCCGCGCGGTGACGAGCACCCGGGAGCGCGACTGGCCCTGCAGGTCCTCCAGCGTCAGCCCGAAGTAGGCGGCCGTCTGGGCCATGATCGTCGCGCTGGTGATCTGGCTCGAGCTGTCGTGCGGGATGAGGTCCTTGAGCACGATCTCGGCCAGCGAGATGTCCACCGGCTGGCGGTTGAGGCTGGCGAACGCGGTGACCCGGATGAGCGCGCCCTCGAGCTCGCGGATGTTGGTCGTGATCCGCGAGGCGATGAACTCGAGCACGTCGTCGGGGACGCTGAGCTTCTCCTGGGCCGCCTTCTTGCGCAGGATCGCGATCCGCGTCTCGAGGTCGGGGGGCTGCACGTCGGTCATGAGGCCCCACTCGAAGCGGCTGCGCATCCGCTCCTCGAAGCCGCTGAGCAGCTTGGGCGGCAGGTCGCTGGTGATGACCACCTGCTTGTTCGCGTTGTGCAGGGTGTTGAACGTGTGGAAGAACTCCTCCTGCGTCTGCACCTTGCCCTGGAGGAACTGGATGTCGTCGATGAGGAGCACGTCGACGTCGCGGTAGCGACGCTGGAAGTTGGCGGCCTTGTCGTCGCGGATGCTGTTGATGAAGTCGTTGGTGAACTCCTCGGAGTTCACGTAGCGCACCTTGACGTGCGGGAAGAGGTTGCGCGCGTAGTGGCCGATCGCATGCAGCAGGTGCGTCTTGCCCAGCCCGGACTCCCCGTAGATGAACAGCGGGTTGTAGGCCTTGGCCGGCGTCTCGGCCACGGCGAGGGCGGCGGCGTTGGCGAACCGGTTGCTGGCACCGATGACGAAGGTGTCGAAGGTGTACTTGGGGTTGAGCCGGGTCAGCTCGACCTGCTCGGGGACCGTGACGCCGGGACGGGGACGCAGGGCGCCGGACCTCGCCTGCGGGACCGAGCCGCGGCGCCGCGAGGAGCCGTCGCCGTCGTCGTCGTCCTCGACCAGCGCGATGCCGTCGAGCTCGGCGCGGCGCTCGGCGCGGCGTCCGTCGGCGTCACCGGGTGCCGGCTGGTGCCCCGCGCCGGGTGCTCCGGTGGACGGGTCCCCGGGGCTGTGGCCGTTGAGCGCGTCCGCCGGCGGGTCCTGGACAGGGATGTCGCCCAGGGACTGGTCCACCGTGACGGCGAGCCGGACGTCGTGGCCGAGCTGGCTGCTCAGCGTCTCGGTCACCCGGTCGCGCAGCCGCGTCTCGACGATGTCCTTGGTGAAGTCGTTCGGGACGGCGATGAGGGCGGTCTCGTCGATGAGGCCGACAAGCCTGGCCAGCGACAGGAAGGCGCGCTGCTGGACGGGGATGCCGTCCGAGTCCAGGGCATCCAGGGTCGTCCGCCAGATCTGGTCCATTCCCACATCCGGCACCTGACCACGTTCCTTCCGTCTCGGGCCCATGTGCCCTCGTCTGTGTCCACAGAGTTGTCCACAGACTGTGGGTATGCCGGGTGACGCTAACAAGGGGGCGTCGGTGCGGCAACCCGTGGCGACGACGTCCGCGCGTGGGACGTCCCGGCGTGTCGTCGCCGACCTGTGAGGCCGTGAGGTGAGAGCATAGGCGGTTGCCTTCGGGGCTGGGGGTCTAAGCCAGCGGGTTTGACCCGTCGGGACCCCCTCCCGTACCGTGGACTGGCCTGTTGGTGCGGCCACTGACGCCTGCCCACAGCCACGAGCCAGCACCACCCAGACTGCCCCGACCATGCGGACCTGCTCCGTGTGGGTCCGTCCCGTGAAGAGAGATCTCCGTGAGCAAGCGCACGTTCCAGCCCAACAACCGCCGCCGGGCCAAGACCCACGGCTTCCGCCTGCGGATGCGCACCCGTGCGGGTCGCGCCATCCTCGGTGCCCGTCGCCGCAAGGGTCGCTCCGAGCTCTCCGCCTGAGGCCCCGGTGCTGCCGGCGCCGAACCGACTGCGAGAGCGATCGGACTTCGCGACGGCCATCCGAGCCCCTGGTGCGACACGAGCCGGATCGAGGATCCTCGTGGTGCACGCCAACGTGACCGACTCTCGTGCGGGACTTCCGCCGCGGGTCGGTTTCGTCGTGTCCAAGGGCGTGGGCAACGCGGTCGTCCGCAACCGGACCAAGCGGCGGCTGCGCGCCGTCGTCGCGAGCGAGCTGCCCGGCATACCGCAGGGTGCGGACGTCGTCGTGCGCGCCCAGCCGGCCGCCGCGCAGGCAACCTCCGCGGAACTCGCGGATTCGCTGAAACCGTTGCTGCACAAGGTGATTCGTCGACTCGAGGTCCGGACATGACCGTCGGTCAGGTCGCTGCCAAGCCGTTGATCTGGCTCGTGCGCGCCTACCAGCTCGTCCTGTCGCCGATGACCCCCGCGACCTGCCGCTACTACCCCTCCTGCTCCGCGTATGCCGTGACCGCCCTCAGCCGTCACGGCCTGTTCCGCGGAACCTGGCTGACGATCCGGCGGTTGGGCAGGTGTCACCCCTGGTCGCCCGGAGGTGTCGACCACGTGCCCCCGCTCCCCGGCCAGCCGAAGGACGAGGACCTCGTCGCCCGGCACATCCCCCCAGAGACCACCACCTGACCCACACGCCCTGCAGCACGGTGTGGGACCACCCCGGCAGAGACGCCGGAACTACCGAAGGACAGCATGGGAGACTTCTTCAACACCCTGCTCCGCCCGATCGAGCTCCTCGTCGCGTGGATCATGTACGGGTTCCACCAGGCGTTCACGTCGATCGGTCTGGACCCGGCGTCCGGGCTCGCGTGGGGCCTGTCGATCATCGGGCTCGTCATCGTCATGCGTGCCGCGATGATCCCGCTGTTCGTCAAGCAGATCAACGCGTCCCGCAAGATGCAGATGATCCAGCCCGAGCTGCAGAAGATCCAGAAGAAGTACAAGGGCAAGACCGACCCCGAGTCACGCCAGGCGATGACCCAGGAGACGATGGCGCTCTATCGCAAGGAGGGCACCAACCCGTTCTCCTCGTGTTTGCCGATCCTCGTGCAGTCGCCGTTCTTCTTCGGCCTCTTCCGCGTGCTCAACGGCCTCGAGAAGATCTCGACCGGTCAGAACGACGAGATCGGCCCGATCACGCGTGAGGTCGCCGGCCAGGCCGAGCAGGCGACGCTCTTCGGCGCGCAGCTGTCCGACACGTTCCTCAGTGCCGACAACACGGCGACCTACATCGTCACGGTCATCCTCATCATCCTCATGTCGGCCACGACGTTCACGACGCAGCGCCAGCTGATGACGAAGAACATGCCGGCCTCGGCGCTGGACAACCCGTTCGCCAAGCAGCAGAAGCTCATCATGTACATCATGCCGATCGTCTTCGCGGTCTCCGGCGTGAACTTCCCGATCGGTGTGCTCCTCTACTGGTTCACCACCAACCTGTGGTCGATGGTCCAGCAGTTCTACGTGATCCGGAAGATGCCGGCGCCCGGCTCTGCCGCCGAGAAGGCCCTGCACGAGCGGCTCGCCAAGCGCGGGAAGCCGATCCCCGGCGAGGCGGAGCGCAAGGCCGCCGAGGAGGCCGAGGCGGCTGCCTTGGCGGAGCGGTCCCGGCAGCGGGTCCAGCCCAAGGGCAAGAAGCGCGCCAAGAAGAAGGGCTCGAGCGCCTCCAGCGCCTCGACCGGCTCGACCGCGGTGTCCGGTTCGGCGGCCTCGGCCCCGGAGAAGGTCGCCAAGGCCCCGAAGGCCACCCAGCCCGACACCTGACCACCCCCAGCCGCATCAGGTCCCTGACCTGCGACGATGCGGCTTTCGATCGGCGGACCGCGCGTCCGCCGCCACGAGAGGAACACCCCGATGAGCGACAATCAGCCGACGAGCGACGAGCTCGACCAGGACCGGACAGCACCCTCGGCCGACGAGGACACGGCGCCGACGCAGGCCACGGAGCCCGAGGACACCGACGGCGGCGAGCCGGCCGACACTGAGCCCGCGCAGACTGCGGATGGCGACGCCGACGGCGAGGACGGTGCCGGCGAGGCTCCCGCAGGACAGGCCGGCCCCGCCGATCTCGAGAAGGAGGGGGAGGTCGCCGCCGACTTCCTCGAGAACCTCCTTGACATCTGCGACCTCGACGGAGACATCGATGTCGACATCGACGGGGACCGGGCCGCCGTGGCCATCGTCGACTCCGAGGACGGTCGCGTCCCGCGCCGGCTCGTCGGCGAGAACGCCAAGGTCCTCGACGCGCTCCAGGAGCTGACCCGCCTCGCGGTCCAGTCGGCGACCGGCCACCGCAGCCGACTCATGCTCGACGTCGCCGGCCACCGGGCCGGACGTCGCGCCGAGCTCGTCGAGGTCGCCAAGGACGCCATCGCCACGGTGCGCGAGACCGGAGCCCGGACGGCCCTCGACCCGATGACCGCGTTCGAGCGCAAGGTCGTCCACGACGAGGTGCTCGCCGCCGGGCTCGTGTCCGAGTCGGAGGGCGTGGAGCCGCGCCGTCACGTCGTGGTCCTGCCCGCGTGAGCGATGTTTCACGTGAAACGTTGAGCGCCGACGGTGCCGACGCCACCGCTTCGCTTCCCACAGCCGCACCCTCGGGTGCGGCTGTGGTGTTCGGTGACCGGACGCCCTTGGCCGAGCAGTTCGTCCGCATCCTGGCGGACACCGGGGTGAGCCACGGCCTGATCGGGCCTCGCGAGGTTCCCCGCCTGTGGGAGCGGCACGTGCTCAACTGCGCCGTCATCGAGGAGACGTTTCCCGATTCAGCGCGCGTCATCGACGTCGGTTCCGGTGCCGGCCTGCCGGGGGTCGCCCTCGCGATCGCCCGTCCGGACCTCGATGTTCACCTCGTCGAACCGATGCAGCGCCGGACCGACTGGCTCAGCGCCACGGTGACCGACCTCGGGCTCGACAACGTCACCGTGCACCGGGGCCGCGCCGAGGAGCTCGTCGGCATGGTCGCCGCACCGTGGGTCACGGCGCGTGCCGTCGCGCGGATCGCGAAGCTCGCGCGGTGGTGCGTCCCCCTGCTCGACGGTCGCGGCACGCTCGTGGCCATGAAGGGCCGGTCGGCCCAGGAGGAGCTCGAGGCCGACCGGCGCGACCTCACGAGACTGGGTCTGCTCGACGCGGCGGTTCGCCAGCACGGCAAGGTGATCCTCGAGGAGCCGACGATCACCCTCGAGCTCACCTTCGAGCCCAAGCCGCGCGGCGCGAAGGACGGCGTTACGCGGCGCCGCGGGAAGCCGCCCCGCCCGACGCCCTGACAGGGGTTTCGCCCACTCCGTGCCGATGGCACCGAGATGGAGAACAAGGCCACGGCGGCGTGGGTCTGCTCGACCGCTTGCGGGAACTTCCCTGAGGTTTTCAGCTGAGGGGACGTCTACACGGTGTTTCACGTGAAACATCCACGCCAAACGCCGGCCCAGCGCTGCGTTAGGCATGGCGGTTTGGCGTGTCGGGAGGTGCTCCTGTTGGATGGGGGATCCGTGCCCGACGACCGTGAGGTGGATCTCCGAGGATGGCAGTCGAGACCGAACGCCAAGTGACCCCCGGACTGGGCTTCCCCGCTCTGCCCGGACGCCCCACCGCTCCGTTGGGGTGGCCGCTCGAGGACGGGGTAGATCGCGGCGATGTTCCACGTGAAACATCGGCCGTGCATGGGGACGGTGGGGAGTCCGGGCTCGATCCGCACGCGCGGCGGACATCGGACGGCACGCTCGGCACCGCTCCTGACGACGGGGGCGCCTCCGCAGGGGAGATCCCGACCGGCTCGGACGGTTCTAGCTCAGGCGACCCGGTGCCGGCAGTGGCGGCCCAGGGGTGGCCTGAGTCGAGCAGCGCTCCCGATGATGATGTGCGCGAAGCACTAGGCGATGTGACGAATGACGGCATCAGTTCCCGCCCGGCCGACGTCGCGCTGGATGGAGCGTCGGGGGGGACTGCCCCGATTGATGTTTCACGTGAAACGGTCGGGGCTGCGACCGAGTACGAGCGCGGCCTTCACGCTGACAGCCCCGTTTCACGTGAAACATCGCTTCGCAAGCCGGATCCCGCCTCGAAACCGGCCTCGGACGGCACCGAGGCCGAGCGAGCCGCCGATGCCCTGGCCAACGTGGCTCGCGAGGTGCAGGACGAGGACCTCGCCGACGTCCCGACGGCCGGCGCGGACACCCCACTCGCCCAAGCGGTGGCAGCGGACACTCGCAAGCGCATCGCGCTCTCGGGCCGGAACCTCCCCCGGCCCGCCACGACCCGCGTGCTCACGGTGGCCAACCAGAAGGGTGGCGTCGGCAAGACGACGACGACCGTCAACGTCGCTGCAGCCCTGGCTCAGGCCGGAGCCACCGTCCTCGTCATCGACCTCGACCCGCAGGGCAACGCCAGCACCGCACTCGGGATCCCGCACCATGCCGAGGTCCCGAGCATCTACGACGTCCTCGTCGACGGGGACCCCCTGAGCTCGGTGGTGCAGGCCTCCCCGGACATCTCGGGCCTGTGGTGCGCGCCGGCCACCATCGACCTGGCCGGTGCGGAGATCGAGCTGGTCTCGCTCGTCGCCCGTGAGACCCGGCTGCGCAAGGCCGTCACGGCCTATGTCACCGAGCTGACCGAGAAGGGCGAGGCGCTGGACTACGTCTTCATCGACTGCCCGCCCAGTCTGGGACTGCTCACGGTGAACGCCTTCGTCGCGGCGAGCGAGGTGTTCATCCCCATCCAGTGCGAGTACTACGCGCTCGAGGGCCTGTCGCAGCTGCTCAAGAACATCGAGCTGATTCGCGACCACCTCAACCCGACGCTGCACGTGTCGACGATCCTGCTGACGATGTACGACGGGCGGACCCGGCTGTCGGCGCAGGTGGCCGACGAGGTCCGCAGCCACTTCCCCGACCAGACGCTCAGGGCCACGGTCCCGCGCTCGGTGCGGATCTCCGAGGCCCCGAGCCACGGCCAGACCGTGATGACCTATGACCCCAACAGCAGCGGCGCCCTCTCGTACCTCGAGGCGGCGTCCGAGATCGCGGAGCAGAACGTCGCGACCCCTGCCGCAGAGAAGAACGAGGAGCGCTCATGAGTGACAAGCGACGTGCCCTGGGCCGAGGCCTCGGAGCGCTCATCCCGCCCGGCGGCGCCGGCATGGGGGCGACCCGACCGACGGACGTCTTCTTCAAGGAGCGCACCGACGGCGAGGCCGCCGCCGACGTCGCTCAGCGCCCCGCGGACGAGCCGCGGGACACCGGGCATGGATCGTCCCCGACGCCACCGGCGACGAGCGCCGACGGGGCATCGTCGCAGGTCAGCGCCCAGAACGGGACCCCGCCGTCCCGCGACCAGGAGTCCTCGAAGGACGCCCTCTCCGTGGGACCCGAGCTCCTCGCCGTGCCCGGTGCGCAGTTCGCCGACGTTCCGCTCGACGCCATCCTTCCGAACCCCCGCCAGCCACGCACGGTCTTCGACGAGGACGACCTCGCCGAGCTGGTCCACAGCATCCGTGAGATCGGCGTGCTCCAGCCGATCGTCGTCCGTCGCGTCCCCGAGGACGCCACCGACGTCCCCGAGGGTGTGCAGTTCGAGCTCATCATGGGCGAGCGCCGCTGGCGGGCCAGTCGCGAGGCCGGCAACACGACCGTCCCCACGATCATCAAGGCCACCGAGGACGACGACCTCCTGCGGGACGCCCTCCTCGAGAACCTCCACCGCAGCCAGCTCAACGCCCTCGAGGAGGCGGCCGCCTACCAACAGCTCCTCGACGACTTCGGGTGCACCCAGGACGAGCTCGCCACCCGGATCGGCCGCTCGCGGCCGCAGATCAGCAACACGCTCCGGCTGCTCAAGTTGCCGCCGCTGGTCGCGCGGCGGGTCGCCGCAGGGGTCCTGTCCGCCGGCCACGCCCGGGCGCTCCTCGGTGTCGGTGACGGCGCCGCCATGGAGCGGCTGGCCCAGCGCATCGTCGCCGAGGGCCTCTCGGTCCGCTCGGTCGAGGAGATCGTCTCCCTCGGCGTCGAGGACGAGAAGCCGGCCCGGCGTCGCCCCCGAGCCGGGAGCCGCCACCCCCAGCTCGACGACATCGCCGCCGGCCTCTCGGACCGCCTGGAGACCCGCGTCGGCATCACCCTCGGCAAGTCGCGCGGCAAGGTCACCATCGACTTCGCCTCCGTCGAGGACCTCAACCGGATCCTCGACGCCATGAACCTCCGCTCCTCCGGTTGACCGCCCGTCTGGCAGGCTTCGTCGCTGCCCACGTCGCGCTCACACGTCCGTTCGCCGCAGTCCCATCCGCCGCTCGCGCGCTACGCGCACTCCCGGCTCCCGCCAGGCCCAGCCAGCGGCGAACGGACGTGTGCTCGCTCCGCTCGGTCGTGTCCTGCTCGCCAGAAGCGTTGGGACACAACGGTATTCGCTTCGCCCATGACGAAGCCCCCGGCCACTGGTCGGGGGCTTCGTCTCTGTGCTGGGGCTGCGTCAGGCGAGGAAGGGCTCGAGCTCGCGGAGGAGCTTGGGCTTGGGCATGGCGCCGACGATGGTCTTGACGATCTCGCCGTCCTTGTAGACGTGCATCGTCGGGATCGAGGTGATGCCGAGCTTGCCGGTGACGGCGGGGTTCTCGTCGGTGTTGAGCTTGACGACGTCGAGGGTGTCGGCGTGGTCACGCGCGATCTCCTCGAGGACCGGGGCGATCGCCTTGCACGGGCCGCACCAGGGCGCCCAGAAGTCGACGAGCGTGACCTTGCTGTTCTTGATGACGTCGGCGTCGAACGACGCGTCGTCGGTGGTGCGGGTGGCTCCCATGTCGGGGGTCCTTCCTGGGTTGGGGCGGGTCAGGTATGAGGGGAAGCAGGAGGGTCAGGGGGCGACGAGCGTCGCGACGAGCGCGGCGTCACGCGCCGGAACGTGGTCCTGCTCGAGGGAGGCGAGGAAGCGCTCGGCGTCGAGGGCGGCCGCGCACCCGGAACCGGCGGCGGTGATGGCCTGGCGGTAGGTGTGGTCCACGAGGTCACCGGAGGCGAAGACACCCGGCAGGTTGGTGCGGGTCGAGCGACCCTCGACGAGGACGTAGCCCTCGGCGTCGAGAGCCACGCGGTTGACGTCGTCGGTCTTCTGGAGCAGCTCGTTGCGGGGGTCGTGGCCGATGGCGACGAAGAGGCCGGTGACGTCGAGCTGTCGTGTCTCACCGGTCTGGGTGTCCCGCAGGGTGACGCCGGTGAGCTTGTCGTCACCGTGGATGGCCGCGACCTCGCTGTTCCAGGCGAAGCGGATCTTGTCGTTGGTCAGGGCCCGCTCGGCCATGATCTTCGAGGCCCGCAGCTCGCCGCGGCGGTGCACGATCGTCACGGTGCGGGCGAACTTCGTGAGGAAGGTGGCCTCCTCGACGGCCGAGTCGCCACCACCGACGACAGCGATGTCCTGGTCGCGGAAGAAGAAGCCGTCACACGTCGCACACCACGAGACGCCGTGACCGGACAGGCGCTTCTCGTCCGCGAGGCCGAGCTCGCGGTAGGCGGAGCCCATGGCGAGGATGACGGAGCGGGCGCGCCACGTGCGGCCCTCGCCGTCGACGACGCTCTTGACCTCACCCTCGAGCGTGACGGACTCGACGTCGTCGGTCACGAGCTCGGCGCCGAAGCGCTCGGCCTGCGCACGCATCTCGTCCATGAGGTCCGGGCCCATGATGCCGTCGCGGAAGCCCGGGAAGTTCTCGACCTCGGTCGTGTTCATCAGGGCGCCACCAGCGGTGACGGCACCCTCGAACAGCACGGGCCTGAGGTTGGCGCGCGCGGCATACACCGCAGCGGTGTAGCCGGCCGGGCCGGAACCGATGATGATGACGTCGCGGACGTCCTGGTCGTCGGTCGCGATCGTGGTCGCGTCGGCGGGGGAGCTCACGAACACCGTCCCTTGTGTCTGATCTGGAGGATCACCGCTACATACGGTGGTCTGGTTCAACCGATCCTAGGCGCTCGGGATTCCCGACCCGCGTCCCGACCCGCGGGTCAGCCCACCGGGACGGGACCCGCGAGGAGCGCCGGGTTGCCCGTGGTGCACTCACGACGCACGGCGTATGCCGTCCGCTTGCCGTCCGCGCTCACGAGGAGGACCGCCCCCGGTGTCCCGTCGACGCTGGCGAGCTCGACCTCGGCAGCCGTCTCGCGGGGCAGCCCCAGCGCCTCGAGACACGAGCGCACCCCGAGCTCGGTGCCGATCGGCCCGATGCCCGGCGACTCCGCGGTGAGGGGGAAAGCCACGGGACCCTTTCCTGCCTCCGCCGGCCGGTCCTTCAGCTCGGCCGCCAGGCCGCTCGAGGTGTAGTCGCGGTCGGAGAGTCGCACGACGACCGCGCCGGGCACCGCCGCTGCTCCGGGCGCGCCCTGACCCGAGTCCTCACCGGAGTCGCCGGCCGCGGCTCGCTGGTCCTCGCTGCTGCCGCCGGCCGTCGACTCGCTCGACATCCCCGAGCCGGCGAGCAACCCGAGCTGGCCGCTCGCGACGGCGCCGCCACCGACGACGACGACCGCCGCCACGGCGAGCTTGCCGCCGTGCCGGGCCAGCCAGGAGCTCCGGCTCGACCCGTGCGTTTCACGTGGAACGACGCCCGAGGAGGTGTCGCCGCTGTCGTCGAGGGGGTCGAGGTCCGCCAGCGACGCCTGGATCCGGGCCACGAGGTGGTCCGGCATCGGCCCGGGGTCCGGCAGGGACCGCAGGAGCCGGCGCATGCCCGTGGGGTCGGGCTCGTCGTCGTGCATGCTCACCACCTCCTCCTCGCCCGGATGCCTCGTGCCTGCACCGGGTCCGCACGAAGGCGTTCGGCGGCCCGGAGCTGTCGGAAGTAGGACGTCATAGGCTCGCTCCTGGTTCCCGCACCGCTCCGAGCAGCTGGGCCAACGCCTCGCGGCCCCGGGCGCACCGGGACTTGATCGTGCCCTCGGCGACGCCGAGCGTGGCAGCGGCCTGGCTCACCGGCATACCGTGCATGTCGACGAGCACGAGCGCCAGCCGCTGGTGCTCAGGGAGGCGGGCGAGGGCGGCGCGCACGTCCAGCCCGGTCTCGGCCTCGCCGTGCCGGTCGTGCAGGTCCGCGATGTCGAGCTCCGCCGCGTCGCCGGCCCGCCGCAGGACGTCTCGCTCGCGCCTCAGCCGGTCGATGCAGGCGTTGACGACGATGCGGTGCAGCCACGTCGACACCGCGGCATCCCCGCGGTAGGACCCCGCGCGCCGGAAGGCGTTGACGAAGCCGTCCTGGACGGCGTCCGCCGCGAGCTCGCGGTCGCCCGTCGTACGGACGGCGACGGCCCAGAGACGGTCCCGGTGCCTGCGGAAGATCTCACCGAACGCGTCCGGGTCCCCGGCGACGTGGCGGGCCATGAGGTCGCGGTCGTCGGCGTCCTCGAGCCCGGCCATGTCAGTTCTTGACCTCGACCTCACCGAGAATGGCGCGGTAGCGGCCGTTGTCGTCCTGGGTCAGGCTGGTGAACCAGACGATGACGTACTGGCCCGTGGTGCCGGCGGCGACCGGGAAGGTGACGGTGCCGTCGGCGCCCGCCTTCTCACCGACCTTGGTGGCGCCGCGCAGCCGGCGCTCACTGCTGACGTAGACCTCGACGTCGGCCTCGTTGCCGAGGGTGAGGCTGATCGAGCGCGCGGTCACGTTGGGCCCCAGGTCGACGCTGACGCCGACCCCGGACTTGAGCCCGCCGAGCCGGGCGGAGCCGTAGCCCTCGGACTGCCAGGCGGTGGAGGGGTTGCCGTCGAAGACGCGAGGAGCGCGGGTGCCGTTCTCGCGCCCGTCGCCCTCGGGGTCGAAACCGTCGGCCGCAAGGATCTGCAGCGCCTCGCCGGTGGTCGCGCTGGCGCTCGGGGTGGGCGTGCCGCTGCCGGGGCTGGCGCCGGCGGACGGTGAGGTGCTCGCCGAGCGGCCGGGGACCCCGCCGAAGTCGAGGTCGGTGTTCGACCCGATCTGCAGGACGCCCTTGATGCCGATGAAGAGGGCCAGGATGAGGAAAGCGGCGACGATGCCGAGCGCCAGGCGGGACTCCCGCCGGTTGAGCGGCTGCGCGGGCACGAGGGGCGCGGGCGGCTCCAGCGTGGTGTCCCGGCCGGTGCCCGGGCGGACCCGCTCGCCGTCCGTCGTGAACGCGGGGGCGTTCGGGGCGGTGATGCGCTCGCGGAAGCCACGGCGCTCGGCAGCCTTCTCGGCCGCCCGCTCGCCGACCTGGCGGCTGAGCGAGCCGACCCGTGAGCCCGCGCGGTTCACGGCGCCGGCGACGACCGAGCTCGCACCGGCGAGTGCGGCTCCGGTCGCGGCCGCAGCCGCCGCGGCGCTCTCGGCGGCCCGGGCCCCGTTCTGCCTGGGGACGTCGGGTGAGGAGCCCACGTCGGCGTCGGCGTCGGGGGCCTCGCCCGTGTCGGGCAGGACGACCGGAAGGGTCTCCGTCGGCTGGGGGTCCGCGGTCGGGATGACCTCGGTGGCGCCCGTGCCGACCGCGGGGCGGTGCATGACGCGCGTCGGCACGTCGGCCTCCGGGTCGTGGTCGTCGTCCTCGTCGTCCTCGTCGTCACGCCGCTGCGGCTCGAGGGCCCGGGTCTCGTCCTCACCGGGCTCCGGCTCGGGCGCCCCAGGCGCCGGCGTGGCCGGGGACAGCGCAGCGGGCGTGAGCGCGGGAGGCTCGCTCGGCCGGTTGACCCGGGGGTCCTGCGCCGCGGTGGTGGTGAGGGTGGACCGGCCGGCGACCTGCCGCGAGGGCCACGGCGCCACCTGGCGGGCGAAGTCGCCGGGGGAGGTCGGCCCCTGGTCCTCGCCCAGGGTGAGCCGGCACAGGGTGTCGAGGTCCCGCGGCACGCCGGCGGCGATCTCGGACGGCGCGGCCACGCCGCCCATCACGAGGGGGGCAGGGCCCAGCGAGGTCTCACCGGCACCGGGCCACAGACCGGTGAGGCCGGCATACGTGAGGCAGACGACGCCGATGGCGTCGCGACGGGACGCGACCTCGGACTCGAGGTCGTCGAGCTCGATCAGGGCCGCGCTCGTGGCGACACCGCGCAGCCGGATCTCGCCGTCGATGGTGCGCAGGACGTCGTCGGGGCGCAGGTCGAGGTGGTGCAGGCCGCGGTGGCGGGCCGACTCCAGCGCCGTGGCCACCTCTCCGACGATGCGCCGGACCTCGTCGGCGGGCAGGCCGCCCTCGTGGACGAGCTGGGTGAGGGTGCGGGCCTCGGAGTCGTCGGACTCGACGACCCAGGCGACGCCGTTCTCACGACCGACGTCGAGGACCCGCTGCAGGGTCGGTGCGTCGAGGCCTGCGGCGCGGCGGGCGGCGTCGAGCAGGGCGCTGGCGCGGTGGTCGTGCTCGGGAAGGCAGAGGACGACGACGGAGCGGCCCAGGGTCGTGTCGTCGGCAGCCCAGCGCTCAGCGCCGCCGCGCTGCTCGATCCTGCGCTGAGTGGTGTACCGCCCGTCGAGGGTGGTTCCGGGTCCGACGCCCTCCAACGGGTGCCCCTTCCGATCGGTGTCGGCCCATCCTAGGCGGGGACACCGGCCATCCCGGGCTCACTCTCCGGCGAGCCGCTGCCACGCGAGACGGGCGATGCGCCGCTCGTTGGGGAAGGTCAGGTGGCGGTGCGCTTCGCGCAGCAGGAACCACGCCACGTCGATGGCCTCGTGGTCGGGGTCGTTCTCGATGGTGAGGTCGCCGCCGACCGCCTCGAGGAGGTAGTGGTGGACGTACTTGTGGATGCGCCGGTCCCCGACCGCGAACCAGTAGTCGATCGTCCCGAGCTCGATGAGGACCCTGCCCTCGATGCCGGTCTCCTCCGCGACCTCGCGAGCCGCGGTCTGGGGCAGCGTCTCGGCGCCCTCGATGTGGCCCTTGGGCAGGCACCACTCGACCCGACCGGCCCGGTTGCGCCGCGCGATGACGGCGATCCGGGCCTCACCCTCGTGCACGTCGACGACCACGCCGCCGGCCGAGCGCTCCTCGACCGCAGGCAGCCGCCGGGTCACCCGGGGCGGCTCGGCGGGGGCATGGCTCATGCCGTCACTGTAACCACGCCGTCTGGACACCTACTCTTGTTCCTCGTGTCATCCTCCCCGCCGTCCGCGCCGCTGATGAAGCAGGCCGTCGCCCGTCTCGCGCCGGTGCTGCCGCTGCTCACCGAGCTCGGCGGGTGCTTCTCCCGGGCGGGTCACGAGCTGGCTCTCGTCGGCGGTCCCGTGCGGGACGCGTTCCTCGGGCGGACCCCTCCCGACCTCGACTTCACCACCAGCGCGTCACCGGACGAGACCGAGGCGATCCTGCGCGCGTGGGGGTCGGCGACCTGGGACATGGGGCGCGACTTCGGGACGATCGGGGCGGTGCGTCGCTCGGACGGGTCGGAGACCACCGTCGAGGTCACGACCTACCGCGCCGACGCCTACGACGGGGTGACCCGCAAACCGGTCGTCGCCTTCGGCGAGTCGCTCGAGGAGGACCTCGTCCGGCGCGACTTCACGGTCAACGCGATGGCGATGCGGCTGCCGTCGCTGGAGTTCGTCGACCCCCACGGAGGGCTGGCCGACCTCGAGGCCGGGGTCCTGCGCACGCCCTCGACCCCGGAGGTGAGTTTCGGGGACGACCCGCTGCGGATGATGCGTGCCGTGCGGTTCGTCGCTCAGCTCGGGCTCGTGCCGGCGCCGGAGGTGTATGCCGCAATGCAGGCGATGGCGGGCAGCCTCGCCATCGTCTCCGCGGAGCGGGTGCGCGACGAGCTCGTCAAGCTGCTCCTCGCCCCCGCGCCGCGCGCCGGGCTGGAGCTGCTCACCGAGAGCGGGCTCGCCGCCCACGTCCTGCCGGAGCTGCCGGCCCTCAAGCTCGAGGTCGACGAGCACCACCGCCACAAGGACGTCTACGACCACTCGCTCATCGTCCTCGACCAGGCCATCTCGCTGGAGGGACCGGCCGGCGGCCCACCAGAGTCGGTGCCCGGGCCCGACCTCGTGCTCCGGCTGGCCGCGCTGCTCCACGACATCGGCAAGCCGGCCACCCGCCGGTTCGAGCCGGCCGGCGGCGTGAGCTTCCACCACCACGAGGTCGTCGGCGCCAAGATGACCGCCAAGCGGCTCAAGGCCCTGCGCTTCGACAAGGACACGGTCAAGGCGGTCGCGCGGCTCGTCGAGCTGCACCTGCGCTTCCACGGCTATGGCGACGGGCAGTGGACCGACTCCGCGGTGCGCCGCTACGTCACCGACGCCGGGCCGCTCCTGCCGCGGCTGCACCGGCTCACCCGCGCGGACTGCACCACCCGCAACGTCCGCAAGGCCCAGCGGCTCTCCCGCACCTACGACGAGCTGGAGCGACGGATCGAGGTGCTCCTCGAGCAGGAGGAGCTGGCCGCCGTGCGGCCCGAGCTCGACGGCAACGAGATCGCCCAAGTGCTGGGCATCTCGCCGGGACCGGTGCTGGGCCGGGCGTACAAGCACCTGCTGGCGGTGCGGCTCGACGAGGGCCCCATCGGCAAGGGGGCCGCCGCCGACCGGCTGCGCACCTGGTGGGCCGACCAGCCCGAGTCGAAGCAGGGCTGACCGGCGCCCCTGCCGGTCCCGTGGGGAAGATCGCGGGGTCGGGGCACCGGTGACCCTCCCCACGAGGCTGCGCCGACCGGGGAAGGCTCCCCATCGCGACCCCCTCCAGCCGGGGATAGGGTTGTGCGGTCCACGCGGGCGCCCGGTTCGGGCGCCCCCACCAACCCCCTCGGAGGTGGCCATGCCCACGGTGGGCCATCCCAGCGCAGTGAGCCCGGCGATCCCCCACCTCGAGCTCGAGCTGCCCGACGACTGGGTCGCCGAACCCGGCGGCGACGCGCTCTTCCTCGCCCACCGCAGCAGTGGTGGGGACAGCGCACCGCGGCTCACGGCATACGTCCACACGTCGCGCGAGGTGAGCACCGACCACCTGCTCGACGTGCTCGCGGGCGAGGCCACGGCGCACGACGAGGGTGAGTCCGACCCGGCGTTCGAGGTCGACATCGCCGACCGCACGTGGACCGGTCTCAACGTGTCGTGGCTCGAGGACGGGCAGCCCGTCTACGTGGTCCACCTGGTCACGCCGATGGAGGCCGGCGCGGTCACCCAGCACGTGCGCCTCACCGGGCGCGTGGCCGGCCCGGACTCCGAGAGCGACTACGAGCTGATCCAGCAGGTGATGGAGACGACCCTCGTCACCCCGATGGGCGGCGGCGCGTGAGCGGTGGTCACCATGCGTCGCTGACCGGCCCCGAGGTCCGCATCCGCCACGGCGCCGCCACCCACGTGGGCCGCGTCCGTGACCACAACGAGGACAGCCTCCTCGCCCAGGGCCGCGTCTACGTCGTGGCCGACGGCATGGGCGGCCACGCCGCGGGAGAGGTCGCCAGCGGGATCGCCGTGCAGACGCTCGGGGAGCTCAACGCGCGCGACCGCGTCCGCTCGGAGGACGTCGTCTCGCTCCTGCGCACGACCAACGCCCGCATCCTCGAGTCGGCCGCGCAGAACCCCGAGCAGACCGGGATGGGCACGACCGTGGCCGGGCTCACCGTCGTCGACGCCGGGGGAGCCGACCACTGGATCGTCTTCAACGTCGGCGACTCGCGGGTCTACCGCTTCCTCGGCAACCGGATGAGCCAGGTGACCCAGGACCACTCCGAGGTCCGCGAGATGGTGGACGCCGGGCTCATCACCGCCGAGGAGGCCCTGCGGCACCCGCTGCGCAACATCATCACCCGCTCGCTGGGCACCGACCCGGGGCCGAACCCCGACGTCTGGGTCTTCCCGCCGCACCCGGGGGAGCGGTTCGTCCTGTGCAGCGACGGCCTGTCCAACGAGATCGACGACCGCGCGATCATGGTGGCGCTGCAGCGTCACGACGACCCGCAGGACGTCGCGGACGCCCTGTGCCATGCTGCCGTCGAGGCAGGGGGCCGTGACAACATCAGTGTCGTCGTCGTCGCGTTCGACTCGGACGAGGACGACGGCGACGAGGCCGACACGGCTCCACGCCACACCCTGTTGCCGACCTGAGGACGACATCGTGAGCAGCACCGAGGTCACGACCCGGACCCTGCGGGGGTGGGTCGCCGTGTCCGCGGACGAGCGCCACCTCCTCGTCCAGGGTCCCGCCTCGGTCGCCGACGAGCTCCGGGGGCCGCTCGAGGCCGGGCTCGTCCAGGTGCTCGACGCCCTCGCCCGCGACGGGCTCGGCGGGCTGCCGGACTTCGCCCTCGTCGACACCTCCGGTGACCGGGCGCGCGTCCTCGTCCGTGGCGCCGGTCTCGTGCGTGCCGACGGTTCCGACGTGGCCGCCGACGGTCGTGTGCCGTGGCGTGACGTCGACGTCGACGCTGCGGTCCTCGAGCTGACCGCCGCCGGTGCCCGGGGTGGGTGGCGGCGGCCGAGCCGGCTGGGCCGCCCGGTTCCCGCCACCGCCGATGACGCTGCCGCCGTCGCTGCGGCCCCCGAGCCGGAGGAGGCGGTCGCGGCGGAGGTGTCGCCCTCGGAGGACGTGTCGCCCCAGGCGGACGTCGAACCCGACGTCGCCCCCGAGGACGTCGTCGCTCCCGCCGCCGAGGCCCCCGTCGTGCCACCGGCCGACCTCACACTGCCGCCGTCCGAGGAGTACGCCGGCGCGCCGCCGGCCGAGCGCATCCCCGAGCCGGAGCGGCCGGTCCCGGCCAAGAAGGTGCTCATCGACAGCGTTCCGTGGCGGACGCTGCCCGACGACTCCGGCGCTCCCGAGGTCGCGCCGCCACCCCCGGCCGCGCCCGCAGCACAGGAGCCCGCCGGGTCGCCGGCCGACGGGCCGACCGGTCCCGACAACTGGGGGATGACCGGACCGGCGCCGCACCAGCAGGCGTCCCCCGTTGCACCCGACGAGCCAGAGGCCGGCTCCGCCCCCGAACCGCCCGAAGGAGACTCCGCGCCGTCGCCTCCCCCCGTGCCGGTTCCGGACGTGACGATGGACCGCAGCTCGCTCTCGCCCGGCCTCGACGGACCGGCCGACAGCCCGATCGTCCTCGCCGTGCTCTGCCCCGCGGGCCACCACTCCTCGCCGCACGCCAGCACCTGCCGGGTGTGCGAGCGCGACATCCCGACCCAGCAGCCGTTCCAGACGCCGCGCCCCCAGCTCGGCGTCCTGCACGTGTCGGCCGGGGGCCAGGTTCCGCTGGACCGGGGCATCCTGCTCGGCCGCTCGCCCAAGGTGAACTCCGACCTCCCGCCGAGCAGCCGCCCCCACCTCGTGCGGCTGGCCTCGAAGGACAACGACATCTCGCGCAACCACGCCGAGGTCATCCTCGAGGGGTGGCACGTCCTCGTGCGCGACCTCGGCTCGACCAACGGCACCACCGTCACCCTCCCCGGGCAGGAGCCGGTGCGGCTGCGGCCCACCGAGGACTTCGGGATCGAGCCCGGAGCCGTCGTCACCCTCGCCGACGAGGTCTCCCTGACCTACGAGGTCTCCGAGTGAGCCGAGAGGCCCCAGGCACGCCCCCGGAGATTCCCGGGCTCGTCTACCGGCAACCGCTGGGGTCCGGCGGCTACGCCGACGTCTTTCTCTACGAGCAGCAGCAGCCGCGCATGCCGGTCGCCGTCAAGGTGCTCAAGCGTGAGGGGCTGACACCGGCCATCCTGCGCCAGTTCGTCGAAGAGGCGAACACGATGGCCCAGCTCGCCGACCACCCCTACATCGTCCAGGTGTTCCGCAGCGAGCAGCTCGCCGACGGCGGCGCCTACCTCGTCATGAAGTACTACCCGCCGCCGAACCTCGCCACCCGCGCCAAGCGCGAGCGGCTCGGCGTCGAGGAGGTCCTGCGCACCGGCATCCAGCTGGCCAGTGCGGTCGAGACCGCTCATCGGGCCGGCATCGTCCACCGTGACATCAAGCCGGCCAACGTGCTGGTCAGCCAGTACGGCGCCCCCGGCCTCACCGACTTCGGGATCGCCGGGCGCGCGGTGGGCCAGGAGGAGCACGACGAGGACGTCGGCGTCTCGGTGCCGTGGTCCCCGCCCGAGGTCCTGTACGGGCAGAGCAACGGTGACGCCCGCAGCGACGTCTACTCGCTGGCCGCGACGCTGTGGCACCTGCTCGTGGGACGCTCACCGTTCGAGCAGCCGGGAGGTGACAACTCGGCGTACGCCCTCATGCCGCGCATCCGCGCGACGCCGGTGCCGCAGACCGGTCGGGCGGACGTCCCGCTCAGTCTCGAGCGGCTGCTGGGCCACGCGATGGCCAAGAAGCCGGACGCCCGCCCGCAGACGGCCATCGACCTGGCCCGCGGGCTGCAGGCGATCGAGCAGGAGCAGCGGTTCGCGCGCACCCCCATCGTCGTGCTCGACGAGTCCGGCCACACGACCGTCGCCGACAGCCGCCCGACCCGGGCCGCGGCCGAGCAGCCGGACCCCGAGCGCACGAGCGTGCGCGCACCCAAGGTCGCCTCCGCGCAGCCGTACACCCCCGCCCCGTCCTCCCGGCCCGCGACGGACGCCACGGTCGACGACGGGCCGCAGCCGGCGACGATCAGCGGTGGCGCGCTTTTCGCCGGGGTGGGCGTCCTCGTCCTCGTCCTCGTCGGCGCCCTCGTGTGGGCGCTCGGGCTGCGTGACGGCGACGGGTCGACCGAGGCCTCGACCCCGGCGCCCTCGGCCTCGGTGCCGTCGGGCGTCGGCGGGCCCGTGGTGGACATTCCCGACCCGCCGGCGATCGACGGGCGCCCGGTGGCGGGTGGCGTGGCCTTCACCTGGCAGTACGCCGGGGTGCGCAAGGGCGACTTCTACCGGATGCGGATCGCCACGAGCGAGGCCGAGGTGGCGAACGCCGAGGTGACCACGGTCCGCACGCTGCCCCACACGGTCACGGCCCGTGCGGGGGACCAGGTGTGCGCCCAGGTCGCCGTGGCGCGCACGGCAGGTGCCACGTCGGCATACTCACGCATCAAGTGCGTGACGGGAGGGTGAGCACATGTCCGTGACCGTCGAGTTCTGTGGCGAGGAGTTCCGGGCGTCGCAGGACGCCCCCCTGACGATCGGCCGCGTCGCCGACGTCGAGATCGACGACAACCCCTACCTGCACCGCGTCTTCCTGCAGGTCCACCGCGAGCACGACCTGTGGTGGCTGACCAACGTCGGTTCGACGCTCACCGCGACCGTCGGTGACCGGCAGGGCCTCTTCCAGGCGTGGCTCTCGCCCGGTACGCGCATCCCGCTGGCGCTGGAGGCCTTCACGGTGTGGTTCACGGCGGGCCCGACGACCTACGACTTCGACATCACCGTCGAGGACGCGACGTTCACCTCGATCGTCACCGAGCCGGAGCCCGAGCCCGAGGAATCCCCCGGCGAGACGACCGTCGGCCGCGTCTCGATGACTCCCGACCAGAAGCTGCTCGTGGTGGCCCTGTGCGAGAGCTTCCTGCGGACCACGTATGCCGGCCAGGGCCAGATCCCGTCCTCCGCCCGGGCCGCCGCCCGGCTGGGGTGGACGACGACCAAGTTCAACCGCAAGCTCGACAACGTCTGCCAGAAGCTCGCGGACGCCGGCACCCGCGGCCTGCACGGTGGTCCGGGCAAGCTGGCCAGCAACCGCAAGTCGCGGCTCGTCGAGCACGCCCTCTCCACCCGCATGGTGACCGAGGCGGATCTCGTCCTGCTGGACTGACCTCCGAGCCGAGCGGACGGCATACCGCAGCCGCTACTGCACCGTATGCCGTGGAATCCCCCCGCCTACGGTGCAGTAGCAGGGGGGAAAGGCGCCGAAAAAGCGGACCTTTCAACCACCTCGTTTCCGCGGAAGCGTGGGGGGAAGCGGCGTGAGGCACCCGGTAGCATTCGTGGCGGCATACGGGGCACTGTGCGACAGGGGGCTCTGCGTGCCGAGGCACCCACGGGGGGTGGCGCCACCCGGCGCGGGGCCGAGCGGTCCGGGACGGGTGCGAGGTTCCTCCCACCACCGCGAGGAGAGGACCCGGACCCGATGACGGTCACCCACGACCAGGCTGCCTGGTTCACCACGACCTTCGAGGCGATGGTCAGCAACGTCGACAAGGCGGTGCTCGGCAAGGAGCACGTCATCCGGCTGGCGCTCACCTGCATGCTCTCGGAGGGGCACCTGCTCCTCGAGGACTTCCCGGGCACGGGCAAGACCCAGCTCGCCCGCGCGGTCTCCAGCACCGTGCACGGCACCAACAGCCGCATCCAGTTCACGCCGGACCTGCTGCCGAGCGACGTCACGGGCGTGACGATCTACGACCCCAACATCAAGAAGTTCGAGTTCCACCGGGGCCCGATCTTCGCGACCATCGTCCTCGCCGACGAGATCAACCGTGCCTCGCCCAAGACGCAGTCCGCGCTGCTCGAGGTCATGGAGGAGGGCAAGGTCACCGTCGACGGCGTGCGTCACGAGGTCGGCGAGCCGTTCATGGTGATCGCGACGCAGAACCCGATCGAGCAGGCGGGAACCTACCGGCTCCCCGAGGCCCAGCTCGACCGCTTCCTCATGAAGACGACGCTCGGCTACCCCGACCACGAGGCCACCGTCCGGGTCCTGCGCGACGCCAAGACCCGCGACCGCACCAAGGCGCTCGAGGCGGTCGTCACCTCGCAGGTCGTCCTCGACATGGCCGAGCTCGCCGACGAGGTGCACGTCGACGACGCCATCCTCGACTACGTCTCGCGCCTCGCCGAGGAGACCCGGCGCCACGTCAGCGTCCGCCTCGGCCTGTCCGTGCGCGGCTGCCTCGCGTTCATCCGCTGCGCCAAGACCTGGGCCATCGGTCAGGGCCGCACCCACGTCATTCCCGACGACATCAAGATGCTCGCGCACCCGGTCCTCAACCACCGCCTCCTCGTCACCGCCGAGGCGCAGTTCGCGGGCATCACCGTCGACCAGGTCATCGACCAGATCCTCGGCGAGGTCGCTCCTCCGACCGAGCGGGTCGCCTGACGATGTCCGACCCGGGGGGGCCCGACCACGACGAGTTCGCGACGGTCCGGCGATCGGACCTGCGCGGGTCGTCGGCGGCTGCCCCTGCCCCCGTCCGCACCACCGACCAGGACGAGTCGACCGTCTCGCGGTCCTCGCTCAAGGTGCGCCCCGCGCAGGACCAGCCCGGCCGGCGCCGGTCCTCCGGCGCGACGGCCACCGGCGGCTCCCGCTGGCGGACCCTGCTGGGCCGACGCCCCTCGGACGAGGACACCCGGTCCGTGCGGCGCAACGATGCCCGGCCGGGCGGCCCGGGCGGCCCAGGTGGCCCGAGCAGCCCGAGCGGCTCGAGCGGCTCAGGCGGCTCGGGCAGCCCCGGCGGCCGCTCCACCCGCAGGCGCCCCGAGCTCCCGACGATCACCCTCCCGCGGGTGCAGATCCCCACCACCATCACGCAGACCGGCGCCCGCCTGCTCGACCTCACCGGCGACCGCATCCGCCCGCTGGCCGAGCGCTCCGAGCCGGTCTGGCGCCCGGTGCTGCGCACGATCGCCTGGGTCTCGGCGCTGGGCTGGACCGTGTTCGCCCTCGGGCTGCTCGCGTGGTTGCTCGCCAGCCGCTACGAGTGGACCGAGCTGGCGATGATCGCCGTCGCCTGCCTCGTGCTCTTCCTCGCCTGCGTCGCGCTCGCGGTGGGTCACGCCAAGGTCGAGATCCGCACCGACGTCGACCCGACCCGGGTCACCGTCGGCGACCCCGCGACCGGCCGCATCGAGGTCCGCAACCTCTCCGGCCGCGGGATGCTCCCGCTGCTCGTCGAGCTCCCCGTCGGCCGCTCCGCCGCCCGCTTCACCCTGCCCTCGCTCGGCTCCGGCTCGTCGCACGAGGAGCTCTTCGTCGTGCCGACCGAGCGCCGCGGGGTCATCCAGGTGGGTCCGGCGACCACCGTGCACGGCGACCCGCTCGGCCTCGTCCGCCGCACCATGGAGTGGACCGAGCAGACCGAGCTCTTCGTCCACCCACTGACGACCTCGCTCGAGCCGCTCGGCGCCGGTCTGCTGCGCGACCTCGAGGGCCAGGTCACCCCGGACCTGTCCATGTCGGACCTCGCCTTCCACGCCCTGCGCGAGTACCAGCCCGGCGACGACCGCCGCTACATCCACTGGCGCTCGACCGCCAAGCACGGCCGGCTGCTCGTGCGGCAGTTCCTCGACACCCGCCGCTCGCACCTCGCGGTCGTCGTCGACACCTCGCCCGAGGTCTACACCGGTGAGGACGAGGCGGTCGAGCTCGCGATCTCGTGCGCCGCCTCGCTCGCTGTCCGCTCGATCCTCGACGAGCAGGACACCACCGTCGTCTGCCACGACCGGCGGATCTCGCGCTCGACCGCACCGCTGACCCTCGACACCTTCGCCCGCGCGGCCGTCGGCCCGATCGACGTCTTCGCCGCCGCCGGGGACGCCTCCGCCCTGGCGCCCGACGCGAGCGTCGCCATCCTCGTCACCGGCTCGCACCGCCCCTTCATCCAGGTCCAGCGCGCGCTCGCCCAGTTCGAGGTCGAGGTCATCAAGGTGGCGCTCGTCATCGACCCCGACGCCCAGGTCGGGGTCCGCCACGCCGGCGGGCTGACGATCCTCACGGTGCGCGAGCTCGCCGACCTCCGCCGCGTCCTCTTCAGTGGAGCCCTCGCATGAGCGTCGACGCAGCCGTCCGCCCGCGCTCGGGGGAGCGCGTGTCCCGCGACCGCTCCGGGCGTCCGTCCCTCGTCGGTATGCCGTCGCGCGAGGCCCTCGTCGACCTCGCCTTCTCCCTCGTGCTCGTCACGACCACCCTCGTCGGCTTCCGCACCGGCTTCCTCGGGTGGGAATGGGTCGCCGCCGCTGCGGCAGGCGTGGTCCTCGGCACCCTGGTGGCGCACGCAGCGACCGTGCGCGCCTGGCCGCTCCTGCTGACCGCGTTCGTCCTCGTCGCCATCCACTTCGTGCTCGGCGGCCCCGTCGCCGTCCGGGGCGACCTCGTCGCCGGCATCATCCCGAGCCTGCAGACGCTGACCGACCTCGCCGTCGCGCCGGTGACCGGGTGGAAGGAGTGGCTGACGCTGCTCCCGCCGGTCGACGCGCGCGGTCCGCTCGTCGCCCTGCCGTGGGTCACCGGCCTCGTCGGCGCCGCCGCGACCTACGGCGTGGCCCGCCGCTTCGGCGGGGTCGGCTCCGTGGCCGTCGTCCCGGTCGTGCTCCTCGTCGGCAGCATCGCGCTCGGCACCCAGCAGCCCGCGGCCAAGCTCGTCCAGGGCGTGCTCTTCGCCCTTGTCCTCATCCTCTGGCTCGTCGTGCGTGCCGGACGGACGCGAGCTGCCATGCAGAACGGCGCCGGGCGCCAGGCCCGGGTCGTCACCGGCGTCGCGCTCCTCACCGTGGCGGCGCTGTCGGGCGCCTTCCTCGGCCCCTTCCTCCCCGGCACCGACGAGACGTCTGCGCGAGCCGTGGTGCGCACGCAGCTGACGCCGCCCTACGACGTCGCGCAGTTCACCAGCCCGCTCTCCGGGTTCCGCCGCTACACCGAGCCGAACTCCGCGGACCTCTTCGACACCGAGATCCTCCGGGTCACCGGGCTGCCGCAGGGCACACCGGTCCGCTTCGCGACGCTCGACAGCTACGACGGCCTCGTGTGGGGGGCGGCCGACCGGGCGACCGACGGCACGCCGTTCCAGCAGGTCGGCTCCCGCATCGCCCCCCGCACCCAGGGTCGGACGGCGACGGCCACCGTGACCGTCCCCGAGGACGGCTACGAGGGAGCGTGGCTGCCGCTCGCCGGGTCGACGACCGGAGTGCGCTTCGAGGGCGCCCGCGGCGACGCCCTGGCCGACGCCCTCTGGCTCAACACCGCCACCGAGACCGCCGTGGTCCCGGCGCTCGTGCAGCCGGGCGACTCCTACACCTTCGAGACCGTCCTCGGCGACGACGTCTCCACGACGCTCCCCGCCGAGCTCGACGTGGCGGGCGGTGCGCAGCTCGCGGAGGACACGAGCTTCCTCGACGCCAAGCTCGACGCGTGGTCCGGCCAGGCCGGCAGCTCGTGGCAGAAGCTCGCCGCGGTCGCCAAGGTCATGAGCCAGGACGGTGCCTACACCGACGGCGGGACGGCCAACTCCTACGAGAAGGTCTACCTCCCCGGGCACGGGCTCGGCCGCCTCGGCCGGTTCGTCGGCTCGACCCAGCTCGCCGGCAACGACGAGCAGTACGCCGCGACGCTCGCCCTCGCCGGCAACCGGATCGGCATCCCGACCCGCGTGGTCATGGGGGCCATCCCCGCAGCCGGCGGAGTGGTCAAGGGCAAGGACGTCCATGCCTGGGTCGAGGTGCAGCAGGACAACGGCACGTGGCACACCCTGCTCCCGTCCACCTTCCTGCCCGACCGCAACAAGAAGCCCAACGAGCAGCAGCTGAAGTCCGAGGAGCAGAAGGTCGGCGCCCAGGTGCCGCCGCCCGCAGGGGTCAACCCGCCGTCGGTGCTCCAGGGCCCCGACCAGGCGCAGAACGCCACGGACATCAAGAAGAAGAAGCGCAGCCCGCTCGACTTCAGCGCTTGGCCGCTGTGGCTCAAGCTCCTCGTGGCCGCCCTCGTCCTGCCCGTCCTCCTGGCCCTCACGGCATACGCGCTCATCCGCTGGCTCAAGGCGCGACGGCGACGCCGGCACGCCACGACGGGGCCGACCGCGTCACGGGCGGCGTGGGTCTGGCGTGACCTCGTCAGCGACGCCCGCAGCCTCGGCATCACGGTGCCACGGGGCGCCACCCGCCTCGAGCAGTCGGTGGCGCTGCCCCCGACGGTCACCGCCACACCCATCGCCGTCGGCGCCAACGCCGCGGTCTTCGGCCCCGGGGACCCGGAGCCGGAGGTCGCCACCGCCCTGCTCGCCGAGGCCGACGACGTGCGGCGCCAGCTGCGGGGCTCGGTCTCGCGGTGGCGCCGGCTGCGCTCGGACATCAGCGTGCGCCCCCTGCTCGAGCGTGACCGACGTCCGCGTGGCCCCGGCCGCCGACTGCCCTCCCTGCCCACACTGCGCCGCCCGACCGGCGCCGAAGGATCCGCGTGAACCCGTTCCGTCGTCCTGCTCGACCCACCGCTGCCTCTTGGTCATCGCGTCGTGGGCGCAGCCGGGGCCGCGTCGCCTCGACGATGGTCGTCGTCATCGCGGCGGTGACGATGGGCTACGCCGCGGTGACCTCGCAGGGCGCGACGGTCCACGAGGCCGACGTCGGGGACGGAGGCGTCTGGATCACCTCCGACGCGCAGGCGAAGTTCGGGCGCCTCAACAAGGCCGCCGCCCAGCTCGACGCGGGAGTGGCGGCCGACGTGGCGCCCGGGTCCGGCCTCGACGTCCTGCAGGACGGCCTGGCCGTCGTGGCCTGGTCCAAGGCGACGGCCCAGCTCCAGCCGATCGACGTGCGCACCACGCAGTTCCGCGAGGAGACCGCGACGGCGCCGGGTGTCCCGGCCCGCCGCCCGGGCCGGGTGTCGGCGACGCTCGTCGACCTGCGCGGGGGCGTCCTCGCCGCCGTCGACCCGACGTCCGGCAAGGTCTGGGCGCAGCACGTCGACACCCGCCGCGGCATCGAGAGCCTCCAGGGCCTCGGCACCGGTGCCAAGCCGCTCGCCACGGTCGGTGCCGATGCCGTCCTCGCCGTCGGTGAGGACGGCGCCATCCACGTCGCCTCCGGGCAGAAGGGCACGGTCACGACGATTCGCCCGACCGCCGAGGCGTTCGCCAAGCCGGTGACCGAGGACAGCGGCGCCACCGGCAGCGAGCTCCAGGTCACCGCCGTCGGCGCCGCGTGGGCCGTCTACGACCCTGCACGCGACGCCCTGCACAGCAGCGGCCGGGCCGAGGGCGTGCCCGCCGGCTTCGCCGCCGCCGAGGGCGAGCGCGCGTATGCCGCGGTGCAGCTCCCCGGCCCGCGCGCCGACGCCGTGGCGATCTCCGGTGGCAACGGGCTGCGGATGGTGCGCCTCGACGGTGGCGCAGCGACCGGCGGCATCGAGATCGAGGAGCGGGTGAACCGCAGCGGCGCGGTGCCGCTGCCCGCCCACCCGGTCGTCCTGCGCGGCTGCGTGCACGGCGCCTGGTCCGAGACCGCCAAGGTCTTCTACGGCGTCAACTGCGGCCGCGAGCAGCCGGTGCCCACCGGCACCATCGAGAACGTCAGCGAGACCCCGCTGCGCGACGGCGTCGCCTTCCGCGTCAACCGCGGCGTCATCGTGCTCAACGACCTCGACAACGGCAGCGCCTGGGACGTCGAGCAGGACAAGCAGAAGATCGACAACTGGGACGCCCTCATCCCGCCGCCGCAGCGCGACGAGGACAACAAGAAGAAGGACAGGAACGTCGTTGACGACGCCGTCGCGCAGCAGCCGCCCACCGCGAAGCCCGACAACCTCGCCGTCCGGCCCGGACGGACGAGCAAGCTGCACGTCCTCGACAACGACACCGACCAGGCGGGCTCGGTGCTCGCCATCGACCCGCGCGACGTCAGTGCCACCTCCGACCCGGACGTGCGCGCCTCGGTGTCGGCCGACGGCCAGAGCATCGACGTCACCGTCCCGGCGGGTGCCACGGCGCCCTTCCAGTTCACCTACCTCGTCGGCAACGGCAAGGTGAAGGCCAAGGCGCGCGCGGCCGTCAGGGTCACCGTCGTCACCGACCAGACCAACAGCTCCCCGTTCCTGCGCGAGGGACAGGCGAAGCTGGCCAGGACGGCATACCCCGTCCTCGCCGGCAAGCGGCTCAGCGTCCCGGTGATCGCCGACTGGCGCGACCCCGAGTCCGACCCGGTCATCGCCACGGTCGAGGGCGACGGGCTGAGCATCGACGGCCAGGGACGCATCGCCTACCTCGCGCCCCCGGTGCCGGGGAAGGGCGACCTCGGCTACGTCGTCGACGACGGGCGCGGCGGCCTGACCAAGGGCGCCGTGCCGGTCGAGGTGGTGGCCCTCACCGAGACCCGCGCCCGACCGCCCGTCACCCAGCCGGACGTCATCCGGGGAGTGGTCGGCAAGTCGCTGCAGATCGAGCCGCTCGGCAACGACATCTCGGGCGCCGACCCGGGTGACCCCGACGACACGATGCACCTCGCCGGGGACGTGCGCGCCGTCGCCAACCTCACGGTCGACACCAACCGCGACACCGGTGTCGTCACCGTCACCCCGAGCGGCCCCGGCAGCTTCGAGCTGTCGTATGCCGCCCAGGTCGGCGGCGGCGTGGCTCCCGGGCGGATCCGGGTCGACGTCATCGAGGCCGCCGACCCCGACGCGCCACCCGTCGCCGTGGGCGACACCGCGACCCTGCGCGACCAGTCGCCGACACTCGTCGACCCGCTCGCCAACGACTACAGCCCTCGCGCGGACGTGCTCGTCACCCAGGGCGTCACCACGGCGACGAGCGAGGACTCCTGGCTCCAGGCCTCGATCTACCAGGGTCGCTGGATCCGCGTGGTCGCGCTCGACCCCGCCGGCGCCGCGGAGGACGCGTCGCGCCGCGGCACCATCCGCTACACCGTCAGTGACGGGTCGAAGACGGCGACGGGTGAGGTGTCGCTGACCCAGAAGCCGGCCCGTGACCTCGACCCCGTCGTCGAGGACGACAAGGCGGTCGTGCGTGAGGGAGACACCGTCGCCGCGCCGGTCCTCGACAACGACACCATGGCCGACGGCATCCCGCTGCGCCTGGACCCCAACAGCGTCAAGGTCCTGGGCAAGGGTGTCGAGCAGACCGCGTTCGCGTCCGGCAACGTGGTCCGCTTCGTCCCGTGGGCCACCGGCCTGAGGACCGAGCAGCTCGTCACGATCGAGTACGCCGCCCACCCCGAGGGTATGCCGGAGCGCGCGCAGACGGGCCGTCTCACCGTCCGCGTCACTCCTCTGCCCACCACGGCCGTGCCGAACCAGGCGCCGGTCGCCCGCAGCTTCTCGTCCTCGGTCACCGCCGGTGACCCGCTCACGATCACCGTCCCGACCACCGGGGTCGACCCGGACGGTGACACCGTCGGCGTCGTGGGTGTCGTCGCCACGGGTGGACGAGCCGTCGACCTCGAGCTCGGCCGCATCGTGGCCACCGGCCCGTCGACGATCCGCTACGAGTCCTTCCCGACGGCCAGCGGCACCGAGGTGGTCCACTACGAGGTCGTCGACCGCTTCGGTGCCGTGAGCCGTGCGTTCGTGCGGATCGGCGTCGTCGCCCCCGGTGACCCGCAACCGCCGGTCGCCATCGACGACACCGTCACGGCGGCCCCCGGCAAGACGGTCACCGCGCCCGTCACGGCCAACGACCTGATCGCCCGCGGCGACTCGGTCGAGCTCCAGCACGAGGAGCTCAACCCGGCCTCCGAGCGGTCGCGGTGGAAGGTCGACCTCGAGGAGTCCACCGTCACGACGACGGTGCCCGAGGAGGGCGCCGCCGTCCACGACTTCGTCTACGGCATCAGCAACGGGATGTTCGACCCGTCGCGCGCCAGCCTCCTCGTGCGGGGACAGAAGGGGTTCCTCAACCGCCCGACCGCCCTCGACGACGTCGCCAGGCCCAAAGCCGGGGAGGCGGCCACGGTCACCGACGTCCTCGCCAACGACAGCGACATCGACTCCGACCCCGCGACGCTCAAGGTCGTCGAGGTGCTCTCACCGCACGGGAGCATCGTCGGCAACAAGGTCTCGGTGCAGGTCCTCGACCACCCGTACTCCGTCCCCTACGTCATCGAGGACGAGGACGAGGCGCGCGCCATGGCGGTGGTGCACGTGCCGCGGGGCAGCGGCGGCACTCCCTTCGTCGTCGAGGGCGCTCTCATCGAGATGGACGAGGACGCCACGAGGACGGTGCGCCTCGACGACTACGTGAAGTCACCGCAGTCCCGCGTCCTCGGCATCACCTCGGCGAGCACCATCTCGACCGCGCCGCAGGCCCGCCTGGCCATGACCGCCGACTCCGACGGCACCCTCACCCTCACCTCCTCCGGCGGCTACGTCGGACCGGCGAGCGTCATGTTCGAGGTCACCGACCAGCAGAGTGACGACCAGGTCGACGTCCACACCGCCTACGTGTCGATCCCGGTGCAGATCGGCCCCAGGGTCCCGCTCCTGCGCTGTCCCTCCAGTGGCGTCACGCTCCTCGCCGGTGGTCTCGAGCGCACCCTCGACATCCCGACGCTCTGCCGCGCCTGGCTCCCGGTCGGGCTGACGATGGACGACGTCGAGTTCATGACGTCGTGGGAACGCGAGGCCGACGACGTCCGGCTCGAGCAGTCCGGCGCCGGCCGTCGCACCGTGAGCCTGAGCGCCGGCCGCAACGCCCGCTCGGGTGAGGGCGTGCTCCGCATCGGCTCGCGGGGCTCCGACGTCACCGCCCCGGTCAAGGTCACCGTCATCGGCGCCCCGGTGCAGGAGCAGGCCTCCGACGTGGGCCCCGACCTGACGCTTCCGCCCCCGCGCCTGCGCCCCATCGCCGTCAACGGCCTCCGGGGCGGGGACAGCCAGCAGGTCGACGTCCGCTCCTACCTCGACTCCCCGCTCCGGGACCCGACCTGCACGATCACCGCGGCGACCGTGACGAGTGGGGACGGGCTCACGGTGACCCGAGACGGTTGCCTCCTCACCGTGACCGCCGGTGACCGCCCCAGCCCGACCGGTCGCGTGTCGATCGCCGTGTCCGACGGGCCCAACCGCTCCGCCAACGGTGCCGTGGCCGTGACGATGCTCGGACGCCCGGACCCACCCACGGCCGTCGCCGCCCAGGCCGACCGTGACGCCGGTGGCCGGGCGCGGGTGAGCTGGTCGGCCCCCGCCTACGACGGTGGCGCCCCGATCCGCACCTTCACCGCCTCGTGGACCGGCGGCTCGAGCGGCAGCCTCGACTGCAGCGCCTCCCCGTGCACCATCGACGGCCTCACCAACGGCAAGGACTACGTCTTCACGGTGACGGCGACCAACGTCGTCGGTGAGTCCGACCCCGGTGGCCCCAGCACCGCGGCCCGTCCCGACACCAAGCCCGGTCCGGTGCCGGGCGTGACGATGCTGGGCCGTGGCGACGGCACCCTCGACGTGGGCTGGGGCGCTCCCGAGAACAAGGGCAGTGCCGTCTCCAAGTACGTCCTCCGGCTCGTCCCGCTCGACGGAGGCGGCTCCGCCCGCACGGTCGAGGTCGCCGCCCCCGGCTCCCGGGCCCAGGTCGCCGGCCTCGAGAACGAGGTTCAGTACTCCGTCGCGGCCCAGGCGTGGAACGAGGCCGGACCCGGACCCTTCGGGCCGGCCGTGACGATGCAGTCCGCGGGCACCCCGCCCGCTGTCACCGGTCTGACGCTCGCCCCGGACGGTGCCGGGGCCAACAAGGACCTCGCGTCCATCGCCATCTCCTGGGACACCACCCGCCCCAACGGCCCGCCGCTGAAGGGCTACACCGTGTACCGCCGCGTCGACGGTGGCGGCTGGACGGCGATCCGCACCACCGCCCCGGGGAGCACGAGCACCAACGACCAGGTGCAGTACGACGGCCGCCGCTACGACTACGTCGTCACCGCCACCAACGGCGCCGACCTCGAGTCGCCGAAGACCAACACCCAGTCGTTCACGTCGATCGGGATGCCGTCCACGCCGTCGGTGAGTGCCGCGACTCCGGACAACGACGAACGGGTCCGGCTCACGGTCACCCTCGGCCAGCCGCGCGCCGGGGGCTTCACCTCCGTCACCTGGCGCTCGTCCGCGGGGGGCAGCGGCACCCATTCGTGCGGGTCCTGCCCGTCGGGCGGCCAGGTCACCATCATGACGAGCCAGCTGAGCACGACCCCACAGACGTTCACGGTGACGACCGACAACGGCACCCGCTCGTCCAACCCGTCTGCGGACAGCAACCGGGTCCAGCCCTACGGCCCGACTCCGCGACCCAACCCGGACGGCGGCTCGACCTCCGGCCGCTCGGTCACCTACAACTGGACCCTGCCCACGAACGGCCGCCCGATCACCCGGGTCGTCGTCACCGGAGCGGCCAACCACGACGGTGACCCGATCACCTCGATCGGTGCCAGCGGGAACTTCGCCGAGGACCTCACGATCACCATCCGGGCCTTCTCCGAGGGTGGCGAGTCACCTGTCCTGCAGATGACCCGTCGCACCGACAACCCGCCGGACCCGCAGGTGCTGAACGTGAGGCAGAGCCCCGATCTGCACACGGCGACCACACCGGGCAGCTGGGGGAACTGCGCCCCCGGGGGGCGTGGGTGTCCGAAGGTGGTCTTCGACTACAGGGACTTCGCCGTGGGCTCTGCCAGCTACCGGTGCCAGTCCGAGAACTACGGCACCGTCGGTCCGTTCGCATGGCAGATTCCTGCCCAGGCCGGAACCCACACGACCCACTGCCTCTTCGGCGTGAACGTGGGCAGGGTGCGGGTCGTCGTCGTCCAGAACGGCGTCGAGCGCCCGTCGGCGTGGGCGCCGTGGCCGAGCTACTGATGGACCGCGGGACGACGCGGCGGGGAGTGCTCCCCCTGCCCAACGACGCCGCGGCATGCGAAACTGGGCGCCGTCGGGGTGGGGGTGGGACCGCCCACTGGAGCGGGGTCGGGTCATGAAGCAGGCACCACGTCGGGTCGCTGTCGCGCCCCGCGGACGTCGGGGGGTCGCCTCCGTGGGGGTCGTCGCCATTGCGGCGTCCCTCCTGACGTATGCCGCGATGACCAGCAACGGCTCCACCGTCCACGAGGCCGACGTCGGCGACGGCGGCGTGTGGGTCTCGTCCTCGGCCCAGGCGAAGTTCGGGCGCCTCAACACCCAGGCCCGCCAGCTCGACGCCGGGGTCTCGACGGCCCTGGCCGACGGGTCGAGGGTCGACGTCCTGCAGGACGGCGCGGCGGTCGTCGGGGTGGCCACCGGCAACACCCTCCTGCCCATCGACGTCCGCACGGCCACCTCCCAGGAGTCCGGCGTCGCCGCACCGGCCCCGCTGCCGAGCACCCCGGGGCGCTTCACCCCGGCCACGGTCGACCTCCGCGGGGGGACGATCGCCACGGTCGACCCGAAGACGGGCAAGGTCTGGGCGCAGCGCGTCGACACCCGTGAGGGCGTGGAGTCCCTCCAGGACGTCGGCTCCACCGCCAAGCCGCTCGCGACGGTCGGCGCCAACGCGTCCGTGACCGTCGACGTGCACGGTTCCGTCGTCGCCATCAGCGGCGCCACCGGACGGGTCGTCACCATCCCGGCGGCCGGCGGAGGGCTCGGCAAGCCGGTGACCACCGCGTCCCCCGTCCGCGCAGGGATGCTCGACCTCACCGCCGTCGGGGACCGGTGGGTGGCCTACGACCCGGTCAAGGACGAGCTGCACGTCGAGGGGCGCGACGAGCCGGTCGGCGCGGGGGCAGCGCTCGGCGACGGGCCGGCATACGCCGCCCTCCAGCAACCGGGACCGGACGCCGACTCGGTCGTCATCGCCAACACCGTCACCGCTCGACCGGTCCGTCTCGACGGCGGCGAGGGCGCCGGCGGGGTCGAGGTGCGCGAGCAGGTCAACCGGGCCGTCGAGCCGCCGATGCTCGCCCGCCCGGTCGTCCTGCGCGGCTGCCTGCACGCGGCCTGGGCCGAGACCGGCAACGTGTTCTACGGCGCCAACTGCGGGCGCACCGACGCGGTGGCGGCCGGCGCGGTCGGTGCGCCGAGCAAGGGCATCGTGCGCGACGGCGTGGCCGTCCGCGTCAACCGCGGCAACATCGTGCTCAACCAGCTCGACACCGGCGACGTCTGGGACCTCGACTCGACGAAGCAGAAGATCGACAACTGGGACTCGCTCATCCCGCCCACGAAGAAGGACGACGACAACGACAAGAAGGACGAGAACGTCGTCGACGACCAACAGGTGAGCCAGCCGCCCAGGGCGATGCCCGACAACCTCCGGGTGCGCGCCGGTCGCACGAGCAAGATCTACCCGCTCGACAACGACACCGACGCCAAGGGCTCGATCCTCGCCATCGACCCCAGGGACCTCACGGCCCCGAGCGCCACGGACGTGCGGGCCACCGTCTCGTCCGACGGGCAGACCGTGGACGTGACCGTGCCCGCCAGGCCGTCGACGTCGACGATCACGTTCTCCTACAAGGTGAGCAACGGCAAGGCCAAGACCAAGGGCACCGCCAGGGTGGTCCTCACCGTCGTCGGCGAGGAGGTCAACACCCCGCCCAGGCTGCGGGAGGGCCGCGCCGACCTCGCCAACCTGTCATACCCCGTCGTCGCCGGTGGCCGGGTCGCCGCCTCCGTCCTCGGCGACTGGCGTGACGGCGAGAGCGACTCGCTGACCGTCGAGTCGGTCGACGCGAGCACGGTCATCGACGGCCAGCGCCGCGTCGGCATCGTCGCACCGCCGAAGCCCGGCCCCGCCTCGGTGCCCTACGCCGTCACCGACGGCACCGCGAGCACGAGGGGCGACGTCGACCTCACGGTCCTCGACCTCGCACAGCCCAACGCCGTGGCCCCGCGCACCCAGCCCGACGTCATCCGCGCCGTGCTCGGCAAGCCGGTCCAGATCGAGCCGCTCGGCAACGACATCCCCGGCGCCGACCCCGGTGACCCGGATGCCCGCATGCGTCTCGCCGGTGAGGTGCTGCCCTCCGGTGCGCTCGACGTCGACTCCAACCTCACGACCGGCGTGGTGACCATCACGCCCAACGGTCTCGGGACGAGCGAGCTCGCGTATGCCGCGCAGTCCGGCGGGACGGTCACGCCGGGCCGCATCCGGGTCGACGTCGTCGAGCCGGCCGACCCCGAGGCGCCCCCGGTCGCCGTCCCCGACAGCGCCACGGTGCGCGACCAGGCACCCAGCATGGTCGACGTCCTCGCCAACGACTACAGCCCGCGCGCCGACGTCGTCGTCACCCAGAGCGCCTCGGTGGACGGCGAGAACACCTGGCTGCGGCCGACGATCTACCAGGGCCGCTGGGTGCGCATCGAGGCCCTCGAGCCCTCGCCCGTCAGTGGGGCCGGAAGCCGTCAGGGTGTCGTCCAGTACTCCATCAGCGACGGCACCAAGCGCACCACCGGCGTCATCAACGTCGTGCAGCGTCCGCCGGTCGCCGGAGCCGCCCCGACGGTCGAGGACGACCGCGCCGTGGTCCGTGAGGGCGACAGCGTCTCGGTGCCCGTGCTCGACAACGACACGATGGCCGACGGCATCCCCCTCGTGCTCGACCCCGGCAGCGTGAGCGTCGTGGACGGCGGCGCGGAGGAGCCCAACGCCTTCGCGTCGGGCAACCTCGTGCGCTTCGTCCCGCAGGCCAAGGGGCTGGTGGCACCCCAGGACGTCGTCATCGAGTACGCCGCCCACGCCGAGGGGTCGCCCGAGTCGGCGAAGACCGGCCGCCTCACGGTCACCGTCATGCCCCTGCCCTCCCGTGCCACGCCCAACCAGGCGCCGATCGCGCGCAGCTTCGCCGGGTCGGTCACCGCCGGTGAGTCCGTGACGCTGACCATCCCCGCGACGGGGGTCGACCCCGACGGTGACTCGGTCACGCTGCGGGGGATCGTCGGCAAGGACGCCGACGCCCTGGACCTCGTCCATGGCCGGGTCGTGTCGGTGGGGCCCTCGACGATCCGCTACGAGGGCTACCCGGGTGCGGCGGGCACCGAGCTGATCCGCTACGAGGTGCAGGACCGCTTCGGTGCGACGAGCCAGGCCTTCGTGCGGGTGGGCGTCGTGCGTCCGGGCGACCCCCAGCCGCCGGTGGCCGTCGAGGACGAGGCCGTCGCCGCCCCCGGCAAGCGGGTGACCTCCTACGTCCTGCGCAACGACCTCGTGGCCCGTGGCGACGCGGTCGACCTCACCTGGAAGGAGCTCAACCCCTCTGCCACCCTCAGGCAGTGGCAGGTGGACGACGAGGACAACACCGTCAGCACGATCGCCCCGGCGGCCGACCAGCCGGCGCAGCAGTTCGTCTACGGCATCGACAACGGCATCTTCGACCCCTCCCGCACGAGCGTCCTCGTCCGCGGCGTCCCCGGGCACGTCAACCCGCCGATCGCGCAGGACGACGTCGCCAAGCCGGCCGCCGGTGAGAGCACCGCCCTCGTCGACGTGCTGGTCAACGACACCGACATCGACTCCGACCCTGCGACCCTCAGGGTCACCCAGGTCCTCTCCCCGCAGGGCAGCGTCGAGGCCGGCAAGGTGCGCGTGAAGATCCTCGAGCACGCGCACACCGTCCCCTACGTCGTCGAGGACGAGGACGGCGCCAGGGCCATGGCCCTGGTCTTCGTCCCGGCCGGCGACAAGGGCGCGCCCTTCGTCGTCGAGGCCGCCCTCATCGAGATGGACCAGGACTCGAGCAGGACCATCTCGCTGGACGCCTTCGTGAAGTCCCCACGAGGGCGCTCGGTGGGCATCACCGCTGCCGCCACCGTGTCGGTGTCGCCCTCGAGCAGTCTCGCCGCGCGGGTGGACGGGCGCGACGCGGTCACGCTGACCTCCCGCGGCGGCTACATCGGCCCCGGCGCCCTCATGCTCGAGGTGAGCGACCAGGAGCAGGCGGACGACCGCGATGCGCGGACGGCATACGTCTCGATCCCCATCCAGGTCGGCCCCAAGGTGCCGTTGCTGCGGTGTCCCGAGGCGCCGCTCGTCGTGCTCGCCGGTGGGCGCGAGCGCGAGGTGGACATCCCGACGTACTGCCGGGCGTGGCTGCCGCTCGGCATGAGCCTCGACGAGGTCGAGTTCGGTGCCGAGTGGGCGCCGCGGGCCGACGGCGCCGACCTCGAGCAGAGCCAGACCGGTGGTCGCCTGGTGGCGGTGCGCGCCGACGGCGACGCGGTCTCCGGACGTGGCCGGATCGCCGTCAGGTCGCCCAAGATGCCACCCGCCTCCATCGAGGTGCGCGTCATCGGCCGTCCCGCCGCCAAGGACGACCCGAACACCCCCGAGGACGAGTCGATCGCCCTGACGCGGACGGCCGACGCCAAGGACGAGTCCGCCCTGGGTCCGCCCCGGATGCGGCCGATCGCCGTCGACGGCCTCGACGAGGGTGAGTCCCAGGCCGTCGACGTCCGTCGCTACCTCGACTCGCCGCTGGCCGAGCCGGGCTGCGACATCCTCGCCGCCGGCCTCGAGAGCGGGTCGGGCATCACCGTCGCCCGGTCCGGCTGCACCCTCACCCTCACCGCCACGACGCAGCCGTCTCCCCGGGCGACGATCTCGCTGCTCGTCTCCGACGGGCCAGGCCGCCAGGCGGCGGGCCGGGTGACCGTGACGATGCGCGGCAGGCCGGGCGCCCCGACCAACGTCTCGGCCATCGCGGACCGCATCGCCGGCGGCCAGGCCCGTGTGTCCTGGTCGGCCCCGGCCTACGACGGCGGCCTTCCCATCTCCTCCTACCGGGTGCGCTGGACCGGAGGCAGCTCCGACGTCCGCGAGTGCTCGTCGTCGCCGTGCACGATCCCGGGCCTGACCAACGGCGCCGACTACACCTTCACCGTGGTCGCGACCAACGGCGTGGGCGACAGCCCGCCGAGCGCGGCGAGCAACGTCGTGCAGCCCGACACCAAGCCCGAGGCCACGAGCGGCGTCCGCATGGTCACCCGCGGTGACGGCTCGCTCGTCGTCGGCTGGTCACCGGCCCCCAACAAGGGGTCGGCCATCACCAAGTACGTCGTCCGGCTCGTGCCGACCTCCTCGGGCGCCTCGTCGGTGTCGGTGCAGGCGGCGGCCGGGGCGACCCAGCAGTCGGTGTCGGGGCTCAACAACGAGGTGCCGTACTCGGTCTCGGTCCAGGCGTGGAACAAGGCCGGCGCCGGTCCGTTCGGGCCCTCCGTCGAGATGCAGTCGGCGGGCACGCCCCCGGCCGTCGGCGGGATCAGCCTCGCCCCACGCGGACCGGGCGCGGCCTACGACTCCGAGTCGCTCACGGTGAGCTGGGAGGCCACCCGCCCCAACGGTCCGCCGCTGAAGTCCTACCAGGTGTTCCGCAACGTCGACGACGGCGGCTGGACGTTGATCGGCACCGTCGGCGCGCAGACGCGCAGCCTGCCCGACACCATCCCCTACGACGGCCGCCGCTACGGCTACACCGTCACCGCGACCAACGGCGCCGACATCGAGTCGGCCAAGGCCAACGTGGCGACCTACACCTCCGTGGGGGTGCCGTCGAACCCGTCCGTCAGCGCCGAGACGCCGCGCGCGAACAAGGCCGTCGTGGTGAACGTGGCGGTCGGCCAGCCGCGCGCCGGAGCCTTCCAGGCCATCCGCTGGCGTGGCGGTGGCCGCTCGGGGACCTACGCCTGCGGCTGCGCGCCAGGCTCGACGGTGACGTTCACGCTGCCCACCATGGGGATCGACCCGCTGACCGTCAAGGTGCGGACGGTCAACACCGGCGGCCGCGAGTCCAGCGAGGCGACGAGCAACCAGGTCCAGCCCTACGGCCCGACGCTGTCCCCCAACAACCTCGCGGTCGCGGTGGACGGTCGCACGATCACCTGGACGTGGGACCTGCGGACCAACGGCCGGCCGATCGACGACGTGCAGATCCGGCTCAACGACGGCCGCGGCTGGCGGGCGCCGGACGGTCGCCAGCGCCACAGCCAGACGTTCGACTTCTCCACGACGCGCGAGCTCGAGGTCCGGGCCCACAGCGTGGCCGGCTGGAGCGACCCGGCCGGCCCCCGCCGGGCCACGACCGTCGACCCGCCACCGCCGCCGGACCCCGAGATCTACAACGTCCGCTCCAACGGCACCGGCACTGGCACGGGGAGCTGCGCGGGCGGGTGCCCGAAGATGGACTTCGACATCCGCAACTTCCCCGGCAACACGTCGTGGACCATCACCTGCCAGCACTCGTCGCCCAACGCCAGCGACTTCACCAGCGGCTCACCGGTCAACGTCGGGCCGGCCGGAGCGGGGTACTCGTGGGGCGGCTACTGCGTCTTCGACAAGGCGCTCGTTGGCAACGCCCGGATCAAGCTCGTCCGTGGCGGGCAGACGGTGCTGTCACCGTGGGTCGCGTGGTGACGGGAGTGGCGGTCAGGCGATGACCGCGAGGATGTCGCCCTCCTGGACGACGTCGCCGACCTCGACCTTGACCTCGGTCACCGTGCCGGCCTCCTCGGTGAGCACGGGGATCTCCATCTTCATGGACTCGAGCAGCGCGACCTCTGCGCCCACCTCGACGGTGTCCCCGACATGGACGGCGATGCTGAGGACGTTGGCGACGAGGTCCGAGACGACGTGGTGCGGCATACGCCGAACCGTACCGACTACGCACGGGTAACCCTGACTTCCGTATGCCGGCCCGCCCCCATGACGTGCACGTTTCGACGTTCCGGGGGAGTCGCCGTTAGCGTGGACGGCTTGATCGGGCACCCCCGCGGGTGCCGGCCCCATCCCGAAGGACGCTGCCATGCCGCCCTGCCGCTCGTGCGGAACCTCGCTCGCCCCTGACGCCGCGTACTGCTCGCGGTGCGGTTCCCGGGTCGAGCTCGGGTCCGTGCTCGGTGTCGGCACCGACCTGCCGCCGGTCCCGCGCCGTGACGCGGAGCCGGCTCCCCTGGACCGGACGGCCGAGCTGCCGCGCGTGGAGACGGCGCCGACGAGCCTCGCCGCCACCGACCCGCCGAGCCCCACACCGTCGCACTCGCGGGGGAGCATCGTCGCGATGCTGGCGACCTTCCTCGTGCTCACCGTCATCGGCACGTTCGCCCTCACCCGGCTGACCGGGTCCGGGGAGCCGGGCGTGGCCGCCGGCGCCCCGGCCCGCGTCCCCGCCACCGCCCCGGTCGAGGAGGAGGCGGTGCCGGATGCCGCCTCGCCCAGCGCCACGACGACGCCATCGCCGACGCCTTCAGCGCCTTCACCGTCGGCGTCGGCCTCGCCCGAGCCGTCGCCCGAGTCCTCGTCGGACGCCGCGGGGTCGGTGCCAGCCGACGCGACTCGCTGCTCGAGGATCGGCGACGACGCCGTCGCGACCGCCTATGCCGGCACCGAGCGGACGTCGTGCGCGTTCGCGGGAGCCGTGCGGACGGCATACCGCAAGGCCGGGACGCCGAGCGATGCGACGAGCCTGCGGGCCTTCAGCCCGGTCACCGAGAAGTGGTACTCGCTCACCTGCGACGGCGGCGAGCCGGTGCGCTGCACCACGACGACCGGTGCCGTCGTCGTCCTCACCGCCGCCTGAGGCCCCCCGACTCCTCCTCACTGCGTGCCCGCAGACCACCGCCGGACCCCCGACAAGGGGGCCCGGCGGTGGTCCGTGGGCAAGGAGTCGAGCGGGAAGCGGCTGGGTCAGCGCTCCTCGGTGCCCGCGATGAACGCCTCGAGCTTCTCGCGACCGAGGTCGTCGGGACGCTGCTCCGGCGGGGACTTCATGAGGTAGGACGACGCCGACAGCAGGGCGCCGCCGATGCCGCGGTCCTTGGCGATCTTCGCCGCACGGATGGCGTCGATGATGATGCCCGCCGAGTTGGGGGAGTCCCAGACCTCGAGCTTGTACTCCAGGCTCAGCGGCACGTCGCCGAAGGCGCGACCCTCGAGGCGGACGTAGGCCCACTTGCGGTCGTCGAGCCACGCGACGTAGTCGGACGGGCCGATGTGCACGTTGCGGCTGTCCGTGAGGCCGGCCAGCGAACCGGTGAGGTTCGAGGTGACGGCCTGGGTCTTGGAGACCTTCTTGGACTCGAGGCGCTCGCGCTCGAGCATGTTCTTGAAGTCCATGTTGCCGCCCACGTTGAGCTGGTAGGTACGGTCCAGCGTCACGCCGCGGTCCTCGAACAGCTTGGCCATGACGCGGTGCGTGATGGTCGCACCGACCTGGCTCTTGATGTCGTCACCGATGACCGGGACGCCGGCGTCCTCGAACTTCTGGGCCCACTCGGGGTCGGAGGCGATGAAGACCGGCAGGGCGTTGACGAAGGCCACCTTGGCGTCGATGGCGCACTGCGCGTAGAACTTGTCGGCCTCCTCGGAGCCCACCGGAAGGTAGGAGACGAGCACGTCGACGCGGGCGTCCTTGAGCACCTGGACGACGTCGACCGGTGCGGCGGGGGACTCGTCGATGGTCAGCGCGTAGTACTTGCCGATGCCGTCGAGGGTGTGCCCGCGCTGGACCTCGACGCCCGTGGTGGGGACGTCGGCGATCTTGATCGTGTTGTTCTCGGAGGCGTTGATGGCCTCGGAGAGGTCCTTGCCGACCTTCTTGTCGTCGACGTCGAACGCGGCGACGAACTCCACGTCGCTGACGTGGTAGTCGCCGAATGTGACGTGCATGAGGCCGGGCACTGTCGCGGTGGCGTCAGCATCCTTGTAGTACTCGACTCCCTGCACGAGCGAGCTCGCGCAGTTGCCGACGCCGACGATGGCGACGCGGATCGATCCCATGGTGGTGCTCCTTCGGTGATGTGGTGGTGCTGTGGTGCCGTTCGTCCCGCGGGTTCCGGGTGGCGGTGGTGGTCAGGCGGCCGGCCTCAGGGCTGGGGGCCGGGGTCGGTGGGATGTCGGCGCTCGGCGTCGATGAGCTCGGTGAGCCAGCGGACCTCGCGCTCCGTGCTCTCCTCGCCGTGGCGCTGCAGGGCGGCCGTCCACGAGTCGAGGCGCTCGCGACCGCGGCCGGCGTTGCGGCGCACGGTCTCGAGCTGCTCCTGCACCCGTGAGCGCCGTCCTTCGAGGATGCGCATGCGGACGTCGGCCTCGGTGCGGGCGAAGAAGGCCAGGCGGACGCCGAAGCCGTCGTCGTCGTACGCGGCCGTGTCGGTGCGTCGAGCCGCCTCCTCGAACGCCTCCTTGCCCGCGATGGTGATCTCGTAGACGATCCGGTTGCGACCGGGGGAGCGGCCCGACGGCGCTGACCCGGGGCGCAGGGCCGGTGGCACGGACGACGGCTGCTGGGCGATGAGGCCCCGGTCGAGCAGGCCCGACAGCGCCGGGTAGAGGGTGCCGTACGACAGCGCCCGGAACGCCCCGAGGGCCTCGTTGAGCCGGCGGCGCAGCTCGTAGCCGTGGGTGGGGCCGTCGTGGAGGAGCCCGAGGAGGGCGAAGTCGAGCAGCTCGGAGCGCTTGCTCATGCCGTCACCTCTCGTCCGCCGCGGGCCTGACTGACAAACTCAGCCTTTGTCACCCGCACTGTACCTGAGAGTTATATCGGCCCGATACATGTCACCGCACGCAGCGACCCCTGACCCCGCTGTGCACTGCTGCGCCCCATCAGAGCAGTGCAGAGTCCCCCTGTGCAGTGCTGCAGCCAAGCGCAGCAGTGCAGAGTCTGGCTGTGCACTGCTGCGGCCCAGCGCCGCAGTGCACAGCGCACAACGAGGACGTCAGCGCAGGCTGGGGACCGCCTCCACGAGGAGCTCGGCCAGGCGCCGTGGCTGGGTGAACATCGGCCAGTGCCCGGAGTCGATGTCGACCAGCTCGAGCTCGGCGATGCGGGCCAGCTCGGGCACGTCGCCACTGTCGATCCACTCCTGCGCCTGCGCCGGTGAGAACTCCGGGCAGACCAGCACCGAGCGGATGCCGTAGCGCCGCTCGTCCCGCAGGTGGACCACGCCACGCGTCACCGCGACGGGCACGGGGACCGCGAGGGCGTCGAAGCGCGCCTTCGCCTCGTCGTCCATGTCGTCGGAGTCGGGTCCGGCGAACGTCTCCCAGCCGGGGAACGGCACGGCGTCGCCGGTCGGCTCGAAGAAGTCCGCGTACGCCTGGCCGTCCTCGACCGGGTAGCCCCCGATGAAGACGACGGCGGCGGTCCGGTCCGGCCGGGCGTCGGCGGCGACCCACGCCAGGGTCGAGGCGGCCGAGTGGCCCACGACGACGACGTCCTCGGGCGCGGCGTCCACGGCAGCGACCACGGCGGCGGCCTGGTCCTCGAACGTCGCCCGCGCCGACCCGTCCCCCTGACCGGGCAGCGTGACCGGGACAGCCGTGTGGCCGAGGGCCTCGATCTCCGGGACGACGGCGTCCCACGCCGATCCGTCGAGCCAGAGCCCACCGATGAGGACGAGGTGCATGTCGATCTCCTTCGCTGCTGGTCAGGTCGCGTTGCGGCCCCACCGTAGGAGGTGTTCCGGACGAACCCCTTCCGGTATGCCGTCCCGCGTGCCACCGTGTCGGGGTGAGCTCCGGGACGTCCGAGACCAGCCCCACCGCGCGGGCGCTGCGCACCCTCGAGATCCTCCAGAACCGGCCCGGGGTCACCGCCGGCGAGCTGGCCCGCCGACTCGGGGTGAGCGAGCGGGCCACGCGACGGCACATTGCGATCCTGCGGGAGGCCGGCATACCCGTGGTGTCGACGCGCGGACCGCACGGGGGCTATGCAATCGGGCGTGGAGCGGCGCTCGCGCCGGTCGTCTTCACCGAGACCGAGGCGCTGAGCCTCGTCATGGCCGTCATCGACAGCCACCCGAGCGCCGCCACGTCGGGCGGCGAGGACGACGTCGGCTCGGCGCTCGACAAGGTGGTCCGCGCCCTGCCGCGAGGCGCCGCCCGTGAGGCCACCGCGCTGCGAGACCACGCCTGCGCCACCCCGGACCGGTACCCCAGCCGACCGGACCCCACGACGACGAGTGCGCTCGTGTCCGCGAGCGCCCGGCAGCGACAGGTGCGCCTCACCTACGCGAGCGAGTCGGGGTCGACCTGGCAGGACGTCACTGACCCCTGGGCCGTCGTCGTCCGCCACACGCGGTGGTACCTGCTGTGCCGCTCGCACCGGGCCGCGGCCGTGCGCACCTACCGGATCGACCGGGTCCGCGAGGTCGTCACGCTCGAGGCGCCGTTCGAGCCGCCCTCCGACCTCGACCCGGTCGCCTCGCTCGAGGAGCACCTCGGCATCGGCTGGGAGCACGAGACCCGGGTCGTCCTCGAGGCCGCCCCGGAGGACGTCGAGCGGTGGGTGCACCCGGCCATGGGGCGGCTCGAACGGCATACGTTCGGGTGTGTGCTCGTCGGCAGCACGAGCAACCCGGCGATGTACGTCAGGGAGTGGCTGGCGCGGGTCCCCGTGGCGTTCCGCATCGAGGGCGGGACCGCCCTGTTGGAGGAGGCGCGCGCGGTCGCGGCCCAGCTCGCGGCGGCGGTCGCGAGAAGCACCTGAGAGTTCCCTGAACAGGGCATACAGGTTCGGCACGTCATACTGGATGCGGCCGCCCTGAGGTGATAGGGGCGTCCCACCCTGCCCGCACCCGGTCGTCCCGAAAGTTCTCCATGAGCACCACACCCCGATCCCGCTCCGAGGCTCGCCGTCGCGAGACCCCCTCCCGGAGGTCCCAGGGCGGCCCCCGCCGCCGGTGGCCGCGGCGGATCCTGTGGACCCTGCTCGCGCTCTTCGTGCTCGGTCTGGCCGGCCTCGGGGTCGCCTACGCGATGACCGACGTGCCCAAGCCCAACGAGGTCGCCACCGCGCAGACGTCGGTCGTCTACTACTCCGACGGCAAGACCGAGCTGGCCCGGATCTCCGAGTACAACCGCGAGTCGGTCGAGCTCAAGCAGGTGCCGGTCCACGTGCAGCGGGCCATGCTCGCCGCGGAGGACCGCAACTTCTACAAGAACAACGGCATCTCCCCGACCGGCATCGCCCGGGCCGTCTGGGTGGCGGTCAAGGGTGGCCAGGCGACCCAGGGTGGCTCGACGATCACGCAGCAGTACGTGAAGAACTACTTCCTCAGCCAGGACCGGACCCTGCAGCGCAAGGCGCGCGAGATCCTCATCTCGGTCAAGATCGACGGCCAGCAGTCCAAGGACGAGATCCTCGAGAACTACCTCAACACCATCTACTACGGCCGCGGGGCCTACGGCATCCAGACGGCCGCCAAGGCCTACTTCGGCAAGGACGTCTCGAAGCTGACCCCGGCCGAGGGGGCGTTCCTCGCCTCGGCCATCCGGGGGCCGTCGTTCTACGACCCGCGCCTGGGCGAGGAGCAGGTCAAGAACGCGCAGACCCGCTCCAGCTACATCCTCGACGCGATGGTGGCGCAGGGCTGGCTGACGCCGCAGCAGCGGGCGGCGGCGACGTTCCCGAAGTTCGCCGAGTACAAGCCGCCGTCGGCCGGGGGGACCAACGGCTACATCGTGCAGCTGGTCAAGGACGAGCTGGCCAGGAAGATCAAGCTCACCGAGGCCGACATCTCCAGCGGTGGCCTGCGGATCACGACGACCATCGACCGGCCCAAGCAGCAGGCGGCGGTCGAGGCGATCCGCGAGCGGATGCCCAAGGGCTACGCCGGGCTCAACGTCGGCCTGGTGTCCATCAAGCCGGGCGACGGCGCGGTGCAGGCGCTCTACGGGGGCGCCGACTACGCCAAGAACCAGTTCAACACCGCGACCGACGCCACCATGCAGGCCGGCTCGGTGTTCAAGATCTTCACACTGATCGCCGCCCTCCAGGGTGGTGACGTCAGCATCCGCAACAGCTTCGACGGCTCGAGCCCGCAGTACTTCGACGAGTTCGAGAACCCGGCGGGCGAGACCGACTTCAACCAGCGCGGTGGCGTGCGCAACTTCAACAACCGCGACTACGGCCGCGTGACCGTCCCCGAGGCCACCGCCGACTCGGTCAACACCGTCTACGCCCGGCTCAACATCCTCGCCACACCGCAGAAGACGGCGGCGGCGGCGACGGCGGCCGGCATCACGACCAAGCTGAACCCCAACTTCGCCAACGTGCTCGGCAGCGACAGCGTCAAGGTCATCGACATGGCCAACGCCTACGCCACCCTCGCGGCGAAGGGCGTCAGGGCCACCCCGTACTACGTCAAGGCCGTCGCCTCGACCGACGAGGCCTTCGACTACAAGGCCAAGCCCGCAACGAAGCGCGTCTTCGACGAGGACCTCGTGTCCGACGTCGTATACTCGATGCAGCAGGTCGTCGAGCGCGGCAGCGGCGAGTACGCCGGTGACCGCCTCGACCGTGAGGCCGCGGGCAAGACCGGCACCTCGAGCGACAACTACTCCGCGTGGTTCGACGGGTTCACCCCGCAGCTCGCGACGGCCGTCGGGATGTACAAGGGCGACGGCTCCGTCAAGGAGGCGAACCAGATGGACGACGTCCCCGGGTGGGGCGCGATCACCGGTGGCACGATCCCGGTGCGCATCTGGACCGACTACATGCGAGTCGCGACCGAGGGCATGGAGGAGCTCGACTTCCCGGAGCCGGCCTACATCAACAGGGACGCCGCGCCGAAGCGGACCGAGCGGCCGCGCACCACGGAGAACGACAGCAGCACCAACCAGCCGCGCCCGACGACCCGGGAGCCGGACCCGACCCCGACCCGCACCGTCGAGCCGACCCCGACACCCACGCCCACGCCCACGCGGACGGTCGCACCCGAGCCCACGCCAACGCCGGAACCGACCCGGCCCAAGCCGGGCAAGCCGACGGCCACCCTGCCGCCGTTGCCGGAGCCGACACCCACGACCGGTACCGAACCCCAGGGCTGAGCCGTGCCCGCCCGGCGCGGTGGACCGCTCGCAGCACTCGCCCCCGTCGCCCTGCTCGCCGCACTGCCGGTGCTCGCCTCCCTCTGGAAGCAGGCGCCGTGCCTGGACCGGGGGTGGGGAGGGCAGGAGCCGTTCTGGCGCTTCTGCTACTCCGACCTCGCCGTCGGGGTGCAGACCAGCGGCGCGCAGCGGGGGGTCGCGGCCTGGTTCTCGGGGGACGTGCCGCTGGACCACCCACCGCTCACCGGGGCCGTCGTGTCGCTCCTCGCCGGGCTCGCCCCCGGTGAGGGTGCCCTGGGCGCCCAGCGCTGGGTGCTCGGCGTGTGGGCCGTGCTCGCCGTCGTCGCGCTCGTGCTCATGGCGTGGTGGGTGCTGTCGGTGCCCGGCCACCCCGGGGCCGACCCGCTGCAGGTCGTCCTCGCGCCGGTCGCGGCACTGACGCTGCTGCTCTCCCCGGACCTGCTGGGGGTGGTGCTCGCCACCGGTGGCCTGTGGGCGTGGAGCCGCCGGCACCCGGTGCTGGCGGGCGCCCTGCTCGGTGCCGGGCTGATGGCACGGACCTATCCCGTGCTGCTGCTCGTCGTCGTCGCGCTCCACGCCTGGCGCACCGGTCGCGAGCGTGAGCTGGTCCGCGTCGTGGGTGGCGCGTCGGCGGCGGTGGTCGTCGTGGCAGGCCCGCTGCTCCTCACCTCGCCGTCGACGCTGACGCGGGCGTGGTCCGCCTCGTTCGAGAACGCCGCCGGTCTGGGTTCGCTGTGGTACCTCCCGACCCTGGCGGGTGCGTCCTGGTCGCCGTCGGTGCTCACCACCGTCTCGCTGCTCGGGGTGCTGCTGGCGCTCGCGCTGGCGGGGGTGCTCGCGCTGGGGGCGCCGCGCACGCCGCCCGTCGGCGCCGTGGCATTGCTCGTCGTGGCGGTCGTGCTCGCCACCGGGCGCTCGTTCCCGGTGCAGTCCTCGCTGTGGCTCGTCCCCCTCGTGGCGCTGGCCGGCCTGCGGTGGCGCGACCATCTCGTGTGGGCTCTCGCGGAAGCGGTCCATCTCGTCGCGGTCTGGCTCCACCTCGGCGGGCTCCAGGACACGGACCGCTCGCTGCCGGGCAGCTGGTATGCCGTGGCCGTGCTCCTGCGCGTCGGCGCCGTCGTCTTCCTCGCGGTCCGGGCTTGGCAGGTGGCGACGCAGCTGTGCCGCGACGAGGACGTCACCCTCGAGAACGCCCCCGGACCGGCGGTGGACGTGGGGTCGGGCCGGATTTAGCCGTATGCCGTCCTGCCGGTACCCTTGGGCACGTTGCCTGTGCCCTGTGGACAACTCCACGGCGGTGTCGGCAGCGCTGCATACCCTCCTGTCACGGAGAGACCGTGACCGTTCAGACCGAAGGAGGCGGGTTAACGCATGCGTCAGTACGAACTCATGGTCATCCTCGACCCGGAGCTCGACGACCGCACGGTCCAGCCGTCGCTCGACAAGTTCCTCACCGTCATCACCAAGGACGGGGGCACCGTCGACAACGTCGACATCTGGGGCCGCCGTCGCCTGGCCTACGAGATCAAGAAGAAGGCCGAGGGCATCTACGCCGTCGTCAACTTCACCTCGGAGCCGGCCACCGCCAAGGAGCTGGACCGCCAGCTCGGGCTCAACGAGTCGATCATGCGGACGAAGCTCCTTCGTCCCGCTGCCTGACTCCACCTCGGCGTCTCGACGCCGACCCCGCCTCACGGCACCACGCACCGCCCTCATCGCACCGGACCAAAGGGGATCTGATCCATGGCAGGCGAGACCGTCCTCACGATCGTCGGGAACCTCACCGGGGACCCCGAGCTGCGCTTCACCCCCTCGGGTGCTGCCGTCGCGAACTTCACCGTGGCCTCCACGCCGCGCACGTTCGACCGGCAGAGCAACGAGTGGAAGGACGGCGAGACGCTGTTCATGCGCTGCTCGGTCTGGCGTGACGCGGCCGAGAACGTCGCCGAGTCCCTCGCGAGGGGCACGCGCGTCATCGTCACCGGCCGTCTGAAGTCTCGTTCCTACGAGACCAAGGAGGGCGAGAAGCGCACCGTCATCGAGATGGACGTCGACGAGGTCGGCCCCTCGATGAAGTACGCCACGGCCAAGGTCAACAAGACCTCGCGCGGTGGCGGCGGCGGTGGCGGCTTCGGCGGCGACAGCGGCGGGGGCCAGCAGGACCCGTGGGCGACCGGCGGCTCGGCACCTTCGGGTGGCGGCGCGCAGGGCGGCCAGGGCGGCAGCTGGAACCAGCCGGCCGGCGGACAGTCGCAGGGTGGTCAGCCCCAGGGTGGCCAGCAGGGTGCTCAGGGAGGCTGGGGCAACGCCCCGGCCTACGACGAGCCCCCCTTCTGAGCGACCACAGCACCACATCCCACACGTTCCACACCATCCCTGGGCAACCAGGGCTCATCCGCTGAGGACCTCAGCAGAAGGAGAGCACCACGATGGCCAAGCCAGTTGTGCGCAAGCCCAAGAAGAAGGCCAACCCGCTCAAGGCGGCGAAGGTCGAGAACATCGACTACAAGGACACGGCGCTGCTGCGCAAGTTCATCTCCGACCGCGGCAAGATCCGCGCTCGTCGGGTGACCGGCGTGTCAGTCCAGGAGCAGCGTCTGATCGCCAACGCGGTCAAGAACGCGCGTGAGATGGCGCTCCTTCCCTACTCCAGCTCGTCCCGCTGACGCGGCGACCCTGCACCGATCGGAGAGCTGAACAATGAAGGTGATTCTCACGCACGAGGTCTCCAGCCTCGGCACCGCCGGTGACGTCGTCGACGTCAAGGACGGCTACGCCCGCAACTTCCTCTTCCGTCGCGGCCTCGCCACGGCGTGGACCAAGGGCGGACAGAAGCAGGTCGACTCGCTCGCCAAGGGCCGCGAGGTCCGCGAGGTGAAGTCGCTCGAGGAGGCCAAGTCCATCAAGGGCAACCTCGAGTCCAAGCCGGTCACGGTTCCCGCGCACGCCGGCAAGGGGGGACGTCTCTTCGGTGCCGTCTCCACCGCCGACATCGCTGCCGCGGTCAAGGACGCGATCGGCACGACGCTCGACAAGCGCAAGATCGAGGTCCCGACCCCGATCAAGAGCACGGGTGCCCACGAGGCCCTCGTCCGTCTGCACCCCGAGGTGCAGGCCAAGGTGACGCTCGACGTCGTCGCCGGCTGACGAGCCCGCTCGCACCGACAGCGCCCGGTTCCCCTCGTGGGACCGGGCGCTGTCGCGTGCCCGCCCGGCGCCCCCAGCTTTTGCTCCTCATGAGGGGACGTTGAGGGTCCGGGTTCGGTTCCCTCCGCACCCCCAACCTTCCCTCGGGTGGACCCACCTCGTATGCCGTGCAGCCGGCTGTCGGTCGGCTCGCCTAGGTTGGCGCGCATGGCAGCGAAGGGCACGCGACCGGCATACCGGTGCACGGAGTGCGGGTGGACGACGGTCAAGTGGGTCGGTCGGTGCGGTGAGTGCCAGGCCTGGGGGTCGGTGACGGAGGTCGGCGCGGTCAGCGCCAGGACGACGGCCGCCAGGAACGTCGAGCGGCCCGCCATCCCGATCGGCGAGGTGGACGTGACCCGGGCGGAGGCACGCCCCACGGGCGTCTCCGAGTTCGACCGGGTGCTCGGCGGCGGGCTGGTGCCCGGCGCCGTGGTGCTCGTCGCCGGCGAGCCCGGCATCGGCAAGTCGACCCTGCTCCTCGACGTCGCCGGTCGCGCGGCCCGCGGCGGCGAACCCGGGCACGAGCGGCGCGTCCTCTACATCAGCGGCGAGGAGTCGGCGGCGCAGGTGCGCAGCCGCGCCGAGCGCATCGAGGCGATGGCCCGCACCCTCTTCCTCGCCTCCGAGACCGACCTGGCGACGGTGCTCGGCCAGATCGACCAGGTCCAGCCCGACCTCGTCATCGTCGACTCGGTGCAGACCATCAGCAGCGCCGACGTCGAGGGCGCCGCGGGCAACGTCGCGCAGGTCCGCGAGGTCGCCGCCAGCATCATCGCCACGGCGAAGTCGCGCGGCATCGCCGCGATGCTCGTCGGGCACGTCACCAAGGACGGTTCCATCGCCGGGCCACGGGTGCTCGAGCACCTCGTCGACGTCGTCGTGCAGTTCGAGGGCGACCGGCACAGCCGGCTCCGTCTGGTCCGTGCGGTCAAGAACCGTTACGGCCCCACCGACGAGGTGGGGTGCTTCGACCTCTCCGACGTCGGCATCACCGGCCTGGCCGAACCGAGCGGGCTCTTCCTCTCCAACCGCACCGCCGCCGTCCCCGGCACCTGCGTCACCGTCACGCTCGAGGGGCGTCGCCCGCTCGTCACCGAGGTGCAGGCCCTCGTCGACCAGACCGAGATGCCCAACCCGCGGCGCGCGACCAGCGGCCTGGACTCCGCCCGGGTCGGCATGATCCTCGCCGTGCTCGGGGCCCGCGCCAAGGCGCCGATCGGTCGCAAGGACGTCTTCGTCTCCACCGTGGGTGGCGTCCGGATCAGCGAGCCCGCTGCGGACCTCGCGATCACGCTGGCCCTCGCCAGCGCGATCAACGACCAGCCCCTGCCGACGGGCACGGTGGCCTTCGGCGAGGTGGGGCTTGCCGGGGAGCTGCGCCCGGTCACGGGGTCGCACCGTCGGCTGGCCGAAGCGGCGAGGCTGGGGTTCACCAGCGCGATCGTCCCGCCCGGGGTCGTCGGTGGCGGGCCGGTGCCGGACGGGATGCGGGTCCTCGAGGTGTCGAGCGTCCTCGAGGCCGTGACCCTGTCTGCCGCCCCTGCCCACGCCCGCTGAAGCGCACCCCACCCGGTTCGCGAACCGCTCAGCTGCTCGACAGCCTGATCGATCCGGTTCGCGAATGCCGCAGTGGTTCGCGAACCGGATCAGGCAGCGGCCCGGCCACGACTCGACCGCGGTCGCGACCGGGACGTGATCGGACGGGCGGGCCGGCACCGCGGCTCGCGCCGTTAGACTCGCGACCGAGGCGGGGGAACCTGACCTGGACGACTCCGAAGGGACCCACGTGGCAACGCCGCTGCACGAGGACGAGCTGATGCGCACGACGCTCGCTGCCGTCGCGCCCGGAACCGAGCTGCGTGACGGGCTCGAGCGCATCCTCCGTGGCCGCACCGGTGCCCTCATCGTCCTGGGCACCGACCGGGTCATCGACGAGATCGCCACCGGCGGCTTCCCGCTGGACGTGGAGTTCTCCGCCACCCGGCTGCGCGAGCTCGCCAAGATGGACGGCGCCATCGTCTGCGACCGCGACGTCACCAAGATCCTGCGTGCCGCGACCCAGCTGGTGCCCGACTCGAGCATCGAGACGAGCGAGTCCGGCACCCGTCACCGCACCGCCGAGCGGGTGGCCAAGCAGTCCGGCTTCCCGGTCGTCTCGGTGAGCCAGTCGATGCGCATCGTCGCCCTCTACGTCGGCGGCAGCCGCTTCGTCCTCGAGGACTCCAGCCAGATCCTCTCGCGCGCCAACCAGGCGCTGCAGACGCTGGAGCGCTACAAGCAGCGCCTCGACGAGGTCACCGGCACCCTGTCGGCCCTCGAGATCGAGGACCTCGTCACCGTGCGAGACGTGGCCAACGTCCTGCAGCGTCTCGAGATGGTGCGTCGGATCAAGGACGAGATCAGCGACTACGTCCTCCAGCTCGGCACCGACGGTCGCCTGCTCAGCCTCCAGCTCGAGGAGCTGACCGGTGGGCTGTCCGACGACCTCGGCCTCGTGATCCGCGACTACCTCCACGAGTCCCGCGGCGAGCCCGACCTCCCGCAGGCCATCGCCAACCTCACCGCCATCGACGCCACCGAGCTGCTCGACCCGGTCGCGGGTGCCAAGGCGCTCGGGTTCCCCGTCGGCGGCGACGCCCTCGACTCGTCGGTGAGCCCGCTCGGCTTCCGGATGCTGAGCAAGGTCCCGCGGCTGCCGGGCGCCATCGTCGACCGGCTCGTCGAGCACTTCGGCAGCCTCCAGAAGCTGCTCGCCGCCGGTGTCGACGACCTCATGGGCGTCGAGGGCGTCGGCGAGGGCCGGGCCCGCCTCGTGCGAGAGGGGCTCTCGCGTCTGGCCGAGAGCAGCATCCTTGAGCGCTACGTCTGACCCGGGCCTGACCTCGTGAGCGCCGCGCTCCCGGCCCCGTCGGACGTCGCCGTCCTGCACCACACCCTCCTGCGCTGGTATGCCGTCCACTCCCGACCGCTCGCTTGGCGCCAACCGGCGTGCTCGCCCTGGGGGGTGCTGCTGTCGGAGGTGATGTCGCAGCAGACCCCGGTCGCCCGCGTGGAGCCGATCTGGCGCGAGTGGATGGAGCGCTGGCCGACCCCGGCCGACCTCGCCCGCGAGTCGCCCGGCGAGGTGGTGCGGGCCTGGGGCCGGCTCGGCTACCCACGACGCGCGCTGCGCCTGCACGAGAGCGCAGCCGCCATCGTCGAGCGGCACGACGGGGTGGTCCCGCGCGACCAGGCCGAGCTGCGGGCCCTGCCCGGGATCGGCGACTACACCGCGGCGGCCGTCGCGGCCTTCGCGTTCGGGGACCGCTCGGTCGTCGTCGACACCAACGTCCGTCGCGTCGAGGCGCGCATCGTGAACGCTCTCGCCCAGGCCGCGCCGACCCTGACCCGCGCCGAGGTGGCCCTCGCAGAGGCCCTGCTGCCGGAGGACGACGCAGACGCGAGCACCTGGAACGTCGCGGTCATGGAGCTCGGCGCGCTCGTGTGCACCGCCCGGGCCCCCCGCTGTGGGGACTGCCCGGTCAGCGGCAGCTGCGCGTGGCTGCTCGCCGGCCGGCCGGCACACGACGGACCGGTCCGGCGTGGTCAGGCCTGGCACGGCACCGACCGGCAGGTGCGCGGCGCCATCCTCCAGACGCTGCGCGAGCGTCCGGCTGCCGTCCGGCGGTCGGAGCTCGCCCCGACCCATGACGAGGCGCAGGTCGAGCGCTGCATCGCCGGGCTCGTCGAGGACGGGCTGCTCGAGCCGCTGCCGGGGAACCGGTTCGCCCTGCCCGGCCTGACCGAGGCCTCGGCGTGAGCTCCGCAGACGAGGGCTCGCGGCGGCACGACCCCGACGCGCCCGAGGCCCCCGGGCCGCCGCGACCGGGTGGGCGCAAGCCACCACCGGACCCCTACCACGTGCGCGCCGGCACGGCGAAGGCCTTCAGGGCGCTCGGACGCACCACCGTCGGAGGCGCCCGCCTCGCCGGTCGTGGCAGCCGGGCCGGCACCCAGCGGGCCCGCGACTTCGCCCGCTCCTCGGGGGCCGGCGAGAGCGGGCTGTCGCGCCTCGTCGAGCTGCACTTCGTCAACATCTGCGGCGACGCCGCCCTGACCGTGAGCCTTGCCGGCACGATCTTCGCGATCCCGACCGACGAGGCTCGCTCGCAGGTCGCCCTGTTCCTGCTGCTCACCATGGCGCCGTTCGCGCTGCTCGCACCCTTCATCGGTCCCCTGCTCGACCGCTTCCGGCAGGGCCGCCGCTGGGCCATCGGCACCACGCTGGCCCTGCGCGCCTTCCTCTGCTGGGTGCTCGCCGGGGCGGTGGCGACGGACTCGCCCTGGCTGTTCCCCGCCGCGCTCGGGTGCCTCGTCGCGTCCAAGGCCTATGGGGTGACCCGGTCGTCGGCGATCCCGAGGCTGCTCCCCACCGGCCTCACCCTCGTCAAGGCCAACTCGCGGATCGCGCTGGCGGGAGTGGCCGGCATGGCCGTGGGCGGTGGCCTCGCCGGCTCGGTGTCCAGGATCGGACCCGAGTGGTCGCTGCGCCTCGCCTTCGTCATCTACGTCGTGGGCACCGTCCTCGCGGTCCTGCTGCCGGCGCGGGTCGACTCCTCGGTGGGCGAGGCCGACCTCGACGACACCCTCCCGCTGTCCACGCCGACCACGTCGCGCGACGTCGTGCGCGCGGGCGAACCCGCCGGCCGGGTCGTGGGGCTGGGCGCCCGCCTGCGGGCCCGGGTCCTGGCGCTCCCCGTCACGGTCCGGGCTGCGCTCGTCAGCGCCATGGGAGGCCGGCTGCTCACCGGCTTCCTCACGCTCTTCATGGCGTTCCTCATGCGGGAGAACCCGATCCCGGGCTACAGCGGGACCCTGGTGCTGGCCCTCGTCGTCGGCGCGGCCGGCGCGGGCAACGCGCTCGGCACGGTGGTGGGCAACGCCGCCCGCCGGCTGCCCCCCGACCGCATCGTCGCCGCGGCGCTGCTCGTCATCGTCGGCGCCGCGCTCGCGACAGCGCTCGCCTACTCCCTCCTCACCCTGCTCGTCCTCGGTCTCTGCGCGGGCCTGTGCTCGCAGGTCATCAAGCTCAGCACCGACGCGATCATCCAGCGGGACGTCACCGAGAGGGTCCGGACCAGCGTGTTCGCCTGGTCCGAGACCGTCCTCCAGATCGCCTGGGTGATCGGCGGGGGGCTCGGCATCGCGCTGCCGCTCGAGCCGCGGCTCGGGTTCGGGGTGATCAGCGGGCTGCTCGTCGTGGTGCTGCTGCTCTCGGTGCAGGTCCGCCGCTCCCGCGCCTGACCGCACGACCCGGACGGCGCGGCGGCTCAGAGCACGCGCAGCATGCGGGTGTTGCCGAGGGTGTTGGGCTTGACCCGCTCGAGGTCGAGGAACTCCGCCACACCCTCGTCATACGACCGCAGCAGCTCCGCATAGACCTCGGGCTCCACGGCCTGGCCCTCGATCGGCGTGAACCTGTGCCGCGCGAAGAAGTCGGTCTCGAAGGTGAGGCAGAACAGCCGCGCGACCCCGAGCTCCTCGGCCCGCGTGACCAGCTGCCGGAGGATCCGCGACCCGATGCCCAGGCCCAGCGCCGACGACGAGACCGCGAGCGTGCGGATCTCGGCGAGGTCCTCCCAGAGGACGTGCACCGCACCGCAGCCGACGACCTCGCCGTCACGCTCGGCCACGACGAAGTCTCCGACCGACTCGTAGTACGCCACCGCCTCCTTCTGCAGCAGCACCCGCTGCTCGGCCAGCGGGGAGACCAGGGCGCGCATCGCCCGGACGTCCGCCGTGCGAGCCGGACGGATCCGTATGCCGTCCGGCCCGGTCCCGCCGGCCCGTCCGGTCGTCGCGGCGTATCCCTCGGGGCGCTGTGCTGCGGTGCTCACGCGCACCAGTATCGCGGCATACGCGAAGGACCGGCCGCCCGTGCACGCTGCACGGACGGTCGGTCCGACGGGACGCCCCGGGGGCGTCTCAGTTGGTCGTGTACGCGGTGCGGAGGCGCGCGAGGTCGGTCGACGTCGGCGTCCAGGCCGTACCGGCCAGCGCCGCGCTCTTGGAGATGAACGGCCGCATGATGTGCGGGTCGGACGCGTGGTCCCAGTGCCCGAGGCAGTGCCCGACCTCGTGGGTGACGATGGCTGCCAGCCACTTGCCGTAGGGGCGACCGACACCACCGACGTGCGTGTTGACGTTGACGATGCAGTCACCGATCTCGAAACCGCCGTTGGTTCCGGTGGAGGACCAGGTGGGGACCTCGACCCACCCGCCGACCTTGGTGCCGGCCCGGGCCGAGCTCCACGTGATGGTGATGCCACGTGAGGGCTCGGAGGACACCGGGACGAGGTCGATGCCGGTTCCCACCTCCCAGCGGTGGGCTGCAGTGGTCGTCCCGGTGACGCCGAGACGGTTGTAGACGGGGACGGTGTCCTTGTAGAAGGGGTAGTCCACCCACGCCGTGGCGGCGACCGCGCTCGGTGGGGCGAGCAGCGTCATGGCACAGGTGATCAGCGCAGCGAAGACTGCTGTGGTCCACGTCTTCATGGGGGTGGTACTCCTTCGCACGGAGGCAGGCGACGCTCTGCGTCGTGGTCGTCGGGCCCGGAAGGCGGGTCACGACATGCTGGCCCAAAAGTGTGCGGAAGTGGGTAAAGGCCGGGCAAATTTACTAGTCATTACGCCACGATGGGGACGCAGCGGCAGTGGTGGGGCAGACACCAAGGACCGGCCGCCCGTGCACGAGGCACGGACGGCCGGTCCGGGGGAACCCGTCCAGCGGGTCCCGGGGGTGCAGGTCAGCGCGTGGCGAAGACCGGCGGGGTCTGCGGGTTGTACTCGCCCATCTTCACGTCGGCAGCCTTCTTGAGGCTGGGGTCGGTGATCTTGAGGACGTCGAAGCCCTTGCCCAGGTCGGACGAGAAGACGTGGCCGTTGTAGTAGTACGACGACCAGGTGCCGCCGCCACCGCCACCGACGTTGCCGTTCGGGCCGCGCTCGAAGTAGCCGATCTCACGCGGGTTGTCCGAGTCGGTGAAGTCCCAGAAGGACGTGCCACCCATGTACCAGGACTGGACCATGACGTCGCGACTCGCCACCGGGATCATCGAGCCGTTGTGGGCGACGCAGTTCTCGCTGTCGTTCTGGTGGCGCGAGATCTTGTAGTAGGACTTGAAGGTCAGCTGGTTGTCGGCCGACAGGTCGTAGATGCCGTTCGCGCCGCGGGTCGGGCCGACCGTGGTGTTGCAGGTCGCGCGACCGCCGCCACCGAGCTCGTCGGTGAAGACGACCTTGGTGCCCTTGTTGTTGAAGATCGCCGAGTGCCAGAACGCGAAGTTCGCCGTGTCCTGGATCCGCTCGATCACCTTCGGGGCGACCGGGTTCGAGATGTCCATGATGATGCCGTCGCCCATGCAGGCGCCCGCCGCGATCTTCTTCGCCGGGAAGGCCGTGATGTCGTGGCAGCCGGTCGTCGCCGAGTAGCTGTCACCGGACGGGTGACGGCCACCGGGGTTGCCGCCGTCGGGGAACAGGTTCGGCACGGCGACCACGCTGGCCGTCGTCGGGTCGGCCTTGGGGACCTCGACGATGCTGATCGAGTCGTGCGGCGGCGCGCAGTCCGGGTAGTCCGCACGCGGGGAGTAGGACGACACGTAGATGAAGTCGCTCTTCTCGCCCGGGACGAGGGTGTTGGTGTGCGAGCCGCAGTTCGTCTCGACGGCCTTGATGTACTCCGGGTTGCGCGGGTCGGACACGTCGAAGATCTTGATGCCCTCCCACGAGGCCTTCAGCGTCGTCGGGGAGGACGTCGAGTCGCACGATGAGTCGCTGCGGGAGGAGTCGGTCGAGAGGTACAGCAGGTCGCCCGAGATGGTGATGTCGTTCTGGGAGCCGGGGCAGAGCACGCGGGCAAGCACCTCGGGCTGGGCCGCGTTGGTGACGTCGTAGATGACGAAGCCGTCGTAGTTGCCGACGAACGCCTTGTTGCCCGAGAACGTGATGTCGCTCCCGGTGCTGTCGACGGGCATGACGTGGGGGGTGTTGAACAGGTGCTGCACGTTGGCGCTGCGGCCGACCTGGTCGGGGGCGAGCTGGGTGCCCGACTTGCCCACTGCCTCGGGTTCGACACTGGCGACACCGGCGGCGCCGGCCGACGCCACGCCCCAGCCGCTCGCGGCGAGTGCGGCGACAGCCGCGACTCCCACTGTGCGGAAAAGCCTCATGGTTCCTCCTCCGTCGGGCGCGACCGCGTGCGGTATCACCCAGATGAATGTGCGGTGCGCTCATGCTGGACGAGAAAGTCCCAAGGTGGGGTAAAGGCCGGGTAAGGAAGTTCCTACCCACGAGTTCTGTCCGGTCGATGATGTCCTGGACCCCAGAATGGCCAACTACAGTGCCGCGCATGCCCACTCGCCGCCCTGTCGTCGCCACCCTCGCCCTGACCCTCGCGCTGGGCGTGGCCGGGTGCAGCGGCGAGGAGGACCCGCAGCCCGTGCCCGCGACCCCCGGCGTCACCTCCAGCGACCCGGTGATCCAGCCGGGTCTGCCGGGCGAGCCGAACGCCACACTCAGTGGCAGCACCGCGGCGACCGCGCAGCCGAGGGCCACCGTGGCGGCCGGCGACGTCACCTTCTACCAGGACATGATCGTCCACCACTCGCAGGCGATCGTCATGGTCGAGACCGCCCTGCCGCGCCTGACCGACACCCAGGTGAAGTCGCTGGCCTCGCGCATCGCCGACGAGCAGAAGCCCGAGATCCTCGCGATGACGACCTGGCTCGAGGACCGCAAGCAGGAGGTGCCACCTCAGGCGACCAACCCCCGGCTCGGCGAGCACGACCACGGCGACATGCCCGGCATGGCCACCGCCGAGGACATGCGCCGGCTCGCCACCGCCTCCGGCGTCGAGGCCGACCGGCTCTTCCTCACCCTCATGACCAGGCACCACGAGGGCGCCCTCGACATGGTCGGCGAGCACGGCAGCACCGCCGGCGAGGAGAACGTCAGCGAGATGGCCGACGACATCAACGTCACCCAGCTCAAGCAGATCCAGCAGATGCAGGCCATGCTCCAGCGCCTCGCCTGACCCGGCGCACTTTTCGACCAATAGGTCACGAATGGTCGCCGCCGTTCGTGACCTATTGGTCGAAAAGTGACGCGGGGTGGGGACGGCGACAGGCGGGGTATGCCGTGAGCTGGCGCTCGCGGCATACCCCGCCTGTCGTGGTCCGGCCGGGCCGGGAGGCTACTCGGTGCCGGTGCCGGCCGTGATGACCGGGACCTCGATCGCGGAGGCGTGGCGCGCACCCTCGAAGGTGAAGGTGGCGTCCTTGCCCTCGCCGGTCGCGTCGACCGCGACGATCTCGCCGGCCTTGAGCTCGCCGAAGAGGATCTTCTCGGACAGGACGTCCTCGATCTCGCGCTGGATGGTGCGCCGCAGCGGACGCGCACCGAGCACGGGGTCGTAGCCGCGCTTGGCGAGCAGGGTCTTGGCCGCGGGCGTGAGCTCCATGCCCATGTCCTTGTCCTTGAGCCGCTTGTCGAGCTTGGCGATCTCGAGGTCGACGATCTGGATGATCTCGTCCTGGGTGAGCTGCGGGAAGACGATCGTGTCGTCGACCCGGTTGAGGAACTCGGGGCGGAAGTGCTGCTTCAGCTCGTCCGTGACCTTGTTCTTCATCCGCTCGTAGCCGCTCTGCGTGTCGGGACCCGCCGAGAACCCGAGGGCTCCCTTGGAGATGTCCCGCGTGCCGAGGTTGGTCGTCATGATGATGACGGTGTTCTTGAAGTCGACCACCCGACCCTGGGAGTCGGTGAGGCGACCGTCCTCGAGCACCTGCAGCAGGCTGTTGAAGATCTCCGGGTGGGCCTTCTCGACCTCGTCGAAGAGCACCACCGAGAACGGCTTGCGCCGCACCTTCTCGGTGAGCTGGCCGCCCTCCTCGTAGCCGACGTAGCCGGGAGGCGACCCGAAGAGCCGCGACACCGTGTGCTTCTCGCTGTACTCGGACATGTCGAGCTGGATGAGGGCGTCCTCGTCACCGAAGAGGAACTCGGCGAGCGTCTTGGCGAGCTCGGTCTTGCCGACACCCGTGGGCCCGGCGAAGATGAACGACCCACCCGGACGACGCGGGTCCTTGAGGCCGGCGCGCGTGCGACGGATCGCCTGCGAGAGAGCCTTGATGGCGTCGTCCATGCCGACGACCCGCTTGTGCAGCTCGTCCTCCATGTGGAGCAGCCGCGAGGACTCCTCCTCGGTGAGCTTGAAGACGGGGATGCCGGTCGAGGCGGCCAGCACCTCGGCGATCAGCTCCTCGTCGACCTCGGCGACGACGTCGAGGTCACCGCTCTTCCACTCGGTCTCGCGGTGCGACTTCTCGGCGCGCAGGTTCTTCTCGTCGTCGCGCAGGCGCGCGGCCTTCTCGAAGTCCTGGCCGTCGATGGCCGACTCCTTCTCGCGCACGACGTTGGCGATCTTGTCGTCGAACTCGCGCAGGTCCGGCGGGGCGGTCATGCGGCGGATGCGCAACCGGGCGCCGGCCTCGTCGATGAGGTCGATGGCCTTGTCGGGGAGGAAGCGGTCGTTGACGTAGCGGTCGGCCATGTTGGCGGCCGCGACGAGCGCACCGTCGGTGATCGAGACGCGGTGGTGCGCCTCATAGCGGTCGCGCAGGCCCTTGAGGATCTCGATGGCGTGGGCCAGCGTCGGCTCGGCCACCTGGATCGGCTGGAAGCGGCGCTCGAGCGCGGCGTCCTTCTCGATGTGCTTGCGGTACTCGTCGAGCGTCGTCGCGCCGATGACCTGAAGCTCACCGCGGGCGAGCATCGGCTTGAGGATGCTCGCGGCGTCGATGGCGCCCTCGGCCGCACCGGCACCGACGAGGGTGTGGATCTCGTCGATGAAGAGCACGATGTCGCCGCGGGTGCGGATCTCCTTGAGCACCTTCTTGAGGCGCTCCTCGAAGTCGCCGCGGTACCGGCTGCCGGCCACGAGCGCACCGAGGTCGAGCGTGTAGAGCTGCTTGTCCTTGAGCGTCTCGGGCACCTCGCCACGCACGATGTCCTGGGCGAGGCCCTCGACGACGGCGGTCTTGCCGACGCCGGGCTCACCGATGAGCACCGGGTTGTTCTTGGTGCGGCGGGACAGCACCTGCATGACCCGCTCGATCTCCTTCTCACGCCCGATGACCGGGTCGAGCTTGCCCTCGCGGGCCGCCACGGTGAGGTTGCGACCGAACTGGTCGAGCACGAGCGAGCCGGCGGGAGCGCCCTCGGCGGGACCGCCCTGACCGACGCCGGTGGAGGCACCCTCCTTGCCACCCTGGTAGCCCGAGATGAGCTGGATGACCTGCTGGCGCACGCGACCGAGGTCGGCGCCGAGCTTGACGAGGACCTGGGCGGCGACGCCCTCGCCCTCGCGGATCAGGCCGAGCAGGATGTGCTCGGTGCCGATGTAGTTGTGGCCGAGCTGGAGGGCCTCGCGCAGCGACAGCTCGAGGACCTTCTTGGCGCGCGGCGTGAAGGGGATGTGACCGGTGGGGGCCTGCTGGCCCTGGCCGATGATCTCCTGCACCTGCTCGCGGACGGCGTCCAGGGAGATCCCCAGGCTCTCGAGAGCCTTGCTCGCGACACCTTCACCCTCGTGGATGAGACCGAGCAGGATGTGCTCGGTGCCGATGTAGTTGTGGTTGAGCAGCCGCGCCTCTTCCTGGGCGAGGACGACCACCCGGCGGGCGCGGTCGGTGAACCGTTCGAACATGGTGCTGGCTCCTGACTGATTCGAGTCACCTCGATGCTATCCCCGCTGCCTGTATGCCGGAGTGGCCCGTTCACAGGAGTTGTCCGGTCGTGCAGCGGCGAGGTGTGTCATGCGATCCAACGCGGCACACCCGCACCGTGTTCCACGCCTGAGCCGAGGCGGCTCATGTTCGCTGTGGGCGGACGTGCGCAGCGCCGACGCGGCGGCCCTGCGCGGCACGGGTCTCAACACGGACCGGTCCCGCGCAGGACTCCGCGGAGGATGATGGCGCCGGTCGAGGGTCGCCACCCACGGCCCGGGTGCCCCTGTACACCCGACCGTTGGGGCGTCCGCTGCCCGACCGGCGTCATCCGTCCGTCATCCAGTGTGACCGCGCAGGCGTGCCCGCCGCCACCCATTTCCGCCCGACGGGTCATCCTCGACGCTGGCAGTTCCCGCACCAGAAGAGGTTGCGGCCGGCAACGACCTGGGTGCGGACCTTGGACCCGCAGACGTGGCACGCCTCGCCGGCCCGGCGGTAGACGTAGGAGTCGCGCGACGTCAGACGCACGTCCTCGCCGGACTCGAGCGCCCGGGACACCTCGTCGACCTGCTCGTGCACCGTGACGATCTTGCTCGTGGCGACGCCGAGCGGGAGCAGCGCCACGAGGTCGGCCCAGATGGCCCGCCAGGTCTTGCGCTGGAGCTTGTTGCCCGGCCGGAACGGGTGCACCCGCAGGCGGAACAGCACCTCGGACCGATAGACGTTGCCGACCCCCGCGAGCACCGCCTGGTCCATGAGCAGCTCGGCGACCGGCTTGCCGGAGCGCGAGATCCGGGTCCACGCGAGGTCGGGGTCGGAGCGAGGATCGTCCGGCCGCAGCGGGTCCGGGCCCAAGCGCGCGAGGATCTCGTCGACCTTCTCGGGGGTCACGACGTCGCACACCATCGGGCCGCGCAGGTCGGCGACGTGGTCGTCGGTCGCGAAGCGGCACCGGACCTGGCCGACGACCGGCAGCTCACCGGCATACGACGTCGTGTCGATCGTGAAGGTGCCGATCAGGCCGAGGTGCACCCAGAGGATCCGGTCACCGGCGAACTCGACGAAGAGGTGCTTGCCCCACGACGTCGCCTCGAGGAGCTCGTGCCCGGAGAGGAGCGCCGCGCCGCCGGCGAACTTGCCCTGCGGGCTCGTCACGGTGGGCGAGGTGCCGCGGAAGGCGGTGTCGAGGTCGCGGGCGAGCGCGAAGAGGGTGTGGCCTTCGGGCATGTGTCAGGAGGCCTTCTTGGTGGCCTTCTTCGCCGCCGCCTTCTTGGTCGTGGTCTTCTTGGCCGCCGCCTTCGTGGCGGGCGCCTTCTTCGCCGCGGCCTTCTTGGTCGGCTTGTCCTCGGACGCCTTCGCGGCCGGAGCGGACGGCGCCTCCCCACGCGACGCCTTGGCCTTCTCGACCGACTTCGCCAGGGCGGCGAGCAGGTCGACGACCTCGCCCGACTCCTCCGCCTTGGCGGCCGGGGCGCGGACCTCGCCGCCCTCGACCTTGGCGCGGACGAGCTCCTGGAGTGCGATGGCGTAGTCGTCCTCGTAGTCGTCGGCCTCGAAGTCCCCGGCGAGCTGCTCGATGAGGAGCCGAGCCATCGCCATCTCCTTGTCGGTGGCCTCGCCGGCCTCCTCGACGTGGGCGAAGTCGGGCTGGCGGATCTCGTCGGGCCAGAGCATCGTCTGCATGACGATGACCCCGTCGCGGACCCGAAGCACCGCCATCGTCATCCGGGTACGGATCGAGACGGTGACGACGGCCATCCGGCCCTCGGACTCCAGCGCCTCGCGCAGCAGGACGTAGGGCTTGGTCGCGGTCTTGTCGGGCTCGAGGTAGTAGCTCTTGTCGAGGAGCATCGGGTCGATCTGCTCGTTCGGCACGAACTTCTCGACGTTGATCTCCTTGGAGGACTTGCTCGGCAGGTCCTTGAAGTCCTCATCGGTGAGGATGACCATGTCGCCGTCCTCGGTCTCGTAGCCCTTGGCGATGTCGTCGTAGGCCACCTCCTCACCGTCGATGCTGCACGTCCGCTTGTACTTGATGCGGCCGCCGTCCTCGCGGTGCACCTGACGGAACTGCACGTCGTGGTTCTCGGTCGCCGAGTAGAGCCGCACGGGGACGTTGACCAACCCGAACGACACCGCGCCCTTCCAGATCGCACGCATGAAGGCATCGTATGCCGCGTGCTTGCCCCGCAGGGGCGGTCGTCACCAGCCGAAGGTGGCGCCCGCCGAGAGGAGGGCGACGCCCATCAGGACCGGGGCGGCGAGGACGAGCAATGCGAGGGTGGCGGCCGCGAGGGTCCAGCCGACGAGGCCGCGGGCCACGCGCTCCCGGGGTGACCACCGCAGGTGCGCCTCCCCGACCAGCCAGACCAGCGCGAAGGGCGCGACGAGGAGGACGAGCCCCGCGACGGCGTACGTGACCCGGGTCGTGCCGAGGGCGTCGACCAGGGGAAGCCCGACGAACCACGTCACGAGCAGCGCACCCGCGAGGGTCAGCGCCCAGCGCAGGTTTCCCCTCTGCTGCGGTCGCACTGCCTCCATGACTCCATTCCACACCCTCGGTGTGCGGTTCGGCGAGGATGGGCGGATGCAGCCCATGCTCGCCTCCGTCGCGGACGGCATCCCTCGCGGCCCCGAGTGGGTGCACGAGGTGAAGTGGGACGGCATGCGCGCCCTCGCCGACGTGCGCGACGGCCGCCTCGTGCTGTCCAGCCGCACCGGGCGTGACGTCTCGGTGAGCTTCCCCGAGCTGCAGGGGCTGGCCGAGACCTTCGACGACCTCCTGCTCGACGGTGAGGTGGTCGCGCTCGATGGTGGGCTGCCGTCCTTCGCAGCGCTGGCCGAGCGGATGCACGTGTCGTCGGCGCGCAAGGCCGCGCAGCTCGCCACCACGCGGCCCGTGACGTTCATGGCGTTCGACCTGCTGCGCCTCTTCGGGTCCGACCTCACGAGCCAGCCGTGGTCGGCCCGGCGTGAGCTGCTCGAGCGGCTCGAGCTGCACAGCGCCGCGTGGCAGGTGCCGCCGGTCTACGACGACGGCGAGGAGCTGTTCGAGGCGACCCGCGACCAGGGCCTCGAGGGAGTCGTGAGCAAGCGGCGCTCCGCGTCGTATGCCGCGGGGCGGCGGTCCCCGGACTGGCGCAAGTCCCCACACCGCGCGACCCTCTCGGTCGTCGTGGGCGGCTGGCGTCCCGAGACCGGGACGACCGGACGGATGGGCGCGGTGCTCGTCGGGACCCCGGACGGTCGGGGCGGGTGGGAGTATGCCGGCCGGGTCGGTGCGGGGCTGGCGGGCACCGCCGGCGCCCGGGTCGGCAAGCTGCTGGAGCCGTTGCGGCGCAACGCCTCTCCCTTCTCCAACGACGTCCCGCGGGAGGACGCCGCCGGCGCGACGTGGGTCGAGCCCCGGGTCGTCGTCGAGGTGCAGTCGCTGGGGCGCGGCTCGACCGGCAAGCTGCGCCAGCCGGCATACCTCGGCATCCGCACCGACCTGACCCCCGACGACCTGCACGAGGTGAGCGATGCCTGAGAAGTACGTCCCCGAGATCACCCGCGTCGAGGTCGAGGGGCGCACCCTCAAGCTGTCGAGCCTCAGCAAGGTGATGTACCCGTCGACGGAGACGACCAAGGCCGAGGTGCTCAACTACTTCGCCACCGTGGGGCCGGTCCTGTTGCCGCACATCGCCGCCCGCCCGGTGACCCGCGTGCGGTGGCCGCACGGGGTCGCGGACCAGAGCTTCTTCGAGAAGAACCTGCCGAGCGGGGCGCCGTCCTGGCTGCCGAGGGTCCAGGTCGACGACGTCACCTACCCGCTCGTCGCCGACCTCGCGGACCTGACCTACCTCGTCAACCTCAGCTCCCTCGAGGTGCACGTGCCGCAGTGGACGGTCACCGAGGACGGCGGGACCGAGAACCCGAACCGGCTCGTCGTCGACCTCGACCCGGGCAGCCCGGCCGGGCTCAAGGAGTGCGCCGAGGTGGCCCTCCTCCTGCGCGAGCGCCTCGACGCGCTCGGCCTCACGCTCTACCCGGTGACGTCCGGGAGCAAGGGCATGCAGCTCTACGCCTCGCTGGGCGGCGACCTCACCAGCGACCAGGTGCGTGACCTCGCGCAGCAGCTCGCGCAGGAGATGACGAAGAAGCACCCCGGCCTCGTCCTGTGGAAGATGACCAGGTCGCTGCGCCCGGGCAAGATCTTCCTCGACTGGAGCCAGAACGTCGCCGCGAAGACGACGATCAGCCCCTACTCGCTGCGGGGACGGGAGCTGCCGTGCGTCGCCGCCCCCCGCACGTGGGACGAGGTGGAGGCGGGCGCCGCGGGCGAGACGTTCGAGCAGGTGATGTTCGACGACATGCTCGACCGGCTCGACACCCACGGCGACCTTCTCGCCGACCTGCTCTGAGCGGGGCGGTCAGCGCGTCGCCGGCGTCCGCGGGCAGCCGGCGCACTCGTGGCAGCCCGGCAGGGCGTAGATGAAGCAGCACGACCGGCGCTCCACCGCCGGTGCGACCTCCCCGGCGATGGCGCCCCGCGCCTCGCGCAGCGCCATCTCCCACAGGTCCTCGACCATCCCCAGGCGCTGCTGGCTCGAGATCCGGACCCGCGAGGGATAGTCCTCGGCGATCGCCCGGCCCACGCTCCGGTATGCCGTCCGCGCACCGTCGACCCGTGTCTCCAGGTCCGCGTCGGCGGGGCTTACGGAGAGGAAGCCCAGCCGCTCGGGGTAGAGCCCGGGTGCGAGGTCGCACGAGATGCGCGCGTCGTCGAGGGTGCCGAGGTCCACCTGCCACGGGCCGGCGAGCGCGGTGAATGCGGCGAGCTGGGCAGGAATGCTCAGCAGGTGCTGGAGGACGAATGCGGCAGCGACGCGGGGAGGTGACGGGACGGCATACAGGCGGCTGTTGTGGGTGGTGAGCAGCGACTGCCACTCCGGCGCAAATGCAAAGGCGCTGGTCAGGGTCGTGGAAAGGTGGTTTCCACCCGTAAACGAGAGATATCCGTGGTGGTGCGACAGCAGTGAGGCGACGGCTCCCGGATCGGGTGCCGCCGCCTCGCCGAGATCTGCTGAGATCAGCGGTTGGCCTTGTCGTAGGCCTCTTGGACCGCCGCCGGAATTCGACCGCGCTCGCTCACGTCGTGGCCGTTCTGACGGGCCCATTCGCGAACTGCCGACACGTCCTTGCGGCGCGAACCGGCGCCGCCGCCACTGCTGGAGCGGCTCGTGGCCTTGCGGCCACCGGCGCGGCGGGCGTGCCCGACCCACGTCGCGAACTCGTCACGGAGCTTGGCCGCGTTGGTCGCGTTGAGGTCGATCTCATAGGTGACGCCGTCGAGGGCGAACGTCACCGTCTCGTCTGCATCGCTGTTGTCGATGTCGTCGACGAGCAACACCTGGACACGCTGTGCCATCTGACAATTCCCTTCACACGTCGAATATGACGGATGGAGACTATCAGCGCTTCTCGTCCTCGGAAGAATTCTTTTGCTCCGATTCGAACTGGCTTTGCGCGATGCGTTCACGACGATCGCCTTCGAGGATCGTCTTCATCAGGAAGTAGAACAACACGGCCACGACAATCGTGGGGATGATGGCGGCGATATATGGCCAGATCGAGTCCCACATGGTCATGCCTCCGGCTTGAGGTGGGGGAAAAGAATGGTCTCGCGAATGTTGGCGCCCGTGAAAAGCATGACGAGGCGGTCGACGCCGAGGCCGAGGCCGCCCATGGGTGGGGCGCCGTACTCCAGCGCCCGCAGGAAGTCCTCGTCGAGCTGCATGGCCTCCGGGTCGCCGCCGGCCGCGCGGTGCGACTGCTCGGTGAGCACCTCGCGCTGGACGACGGGGTCGATGAGCTCGGAGAACCCGGTGCCGCGCTCGACGCCGCCGATGACGAGGTCCCACGCCTCGATGAGGCCGGGCTCACTGCGGTGCGGGCGGGCCAGCGGCTGCGCGCTGGCGGGGTAGTCGCAGAGGAACGTCGGCTGGAGCAGTCCGGGCTCGACGAGCTCGCCCAGGAGCTCGAGGAAGACCTTGTCGCGCTCCCAGCCCGGGTCGACGGCGACGTCGTGCCGGGCGGCGAGGTCGCGCAGGGTCGCGGCGTCGGTGTCGATGGTGACGCGCTCGCCGACCGCCTCGCTGACGGCCTCGTGCACGGGCAGCCAGCGCCACTCGCCGTCGAGGTCGATGGTGCCGCGGTCGGTCTCGACCTGGCGGGAGCCGTGCGCGTCGGCCGCCGCGAGGTAGAGATCCTGGATGAGCCGGGCGATCGTCGTCTGGTCGCCCCACGCCTGGTAGGCCTCGAGCATCGTGAACTCGGGGGAGTGGGTGGCGTCGACACCCTCGTTGCGGAAGATCCGGCCCATCTCGTAGACGCGGTCGACCCCGCCGACGACGGCCTTCTTGAGGTTGAGCTCGAGGGCGATGCGCAGCGTCATCTCCTGGTCGAACGCGTTGAGGTGGGTGCGGAACGGTCGGGCCGCCGCGCCGCCGTGGATGAGCTGGAGGATCGGCGTCTCGACCTCGAGGTAGCCCTGGCGCTCGAGCTCGCGGCGCATGGCGCTGAGGATGCGGGCCTTGGTGCGCACCATGTCGCGCGCCTCCTGCCGCACGATGAGGTCGGCGTAGCGCTGGCGCACGCGGCTCTCCTCGGACAGCTCCTTGTGCAGCACCGGCATCGGCCGCAGCGCCTTGCTCGCCATCGTCCAGCCGGTGGCCATGACGGAGAGCTCGCCGCGACGGCTGCTGATGACGCGGCCGGTGACCGAGACGTGGTCCCCGAGGTCGACGTCGGACTTCCACGCGGCGAGCGGCTCCTCGCCCACCTCGGCGAGGCTGAGCATCACCTGGAGCCGGACGCCCTCACCCTCCTGCAGCGTGGCGAAGGCGAGCTTGCCGGTGTTGCGGACGAAGACGACCCGGCCGGCGACGGCGACGACGTCGTCGGTCTCCTGCCCGGTCTCGAGGTGCGCCCACTCCTCGCGCACCTCGGCCAGGCTGTGCGTCCGGTCGACCGAGACGGGGTATGCCGGGATGCCGGCTCCCAGCAGGCGCTCGCGCTTCTCGCGGCGGATTCGCTGCTGCTCGGACAGGTCCACGTCGGGGGCCGTGACGGTCGCGGTCGTGGTGTCGCTGGGAGTCTGGCTCACGCCCTCAAGGGTACGAGGGGTCGCTGGGTGCTCCTGACCGGCGTCATCCGGATGAGCGGTCCGACTCCGGTGACCGACGACGGACGTGGACGCTCGGCGGGTGGGCCAGGCTCTGGCCGACGACGCAGTAGCGCTCGGTCGCCATGGCGAGCCGGGCGAGCTCGTCGTCGGTGGCCCGGGTGGTGAGGGTCGCGGTGATCGTCAGGCCGCTGATGCCGACCGGCGCGGCACGGTCGATGCCCAGCGTGCCGCGGGCGTCGAACTCGGCCTCGGCGGAGAGGTCGGCTGCCGTGATGACCAGGCCCATGCTCGTCGCGACCGCGCGCATCGTCACGCCGGCGCAGGCGAGGACGGCCTCGAGGAGCATGTCGGCGGAGCAGGCGTCGTCGCCGTCGCCGCCCGTGGCCTCGTGCAGGCCGGCCCGGGTGCGTCCGGACCAGGTGTCGACGCTCGTCGTCACACCGGACCCGCGCCAGTCGGCCCGGGCGCTCACCGAGGTGAGGGCCGACTCGACGTCGCTGCGGTACTGCTCCTTGAGCGGCGCCTGCCGGGCGCGGAGTTCGGTGGCGTTCATGGAAGAAGTCTCCTCCTCCCAGAGGGCGGCGAGGGCCGGTTGGTCGATCTCGCGTCCGGGCGGGACGGCGAGGCGCCTGTGGCGGGGCGACGTCTCCTCATCCTCGTCGGGTCAGCGCTCTGCACTGCGGCGCTGGGGTGAGGCAGTGCAGAGTCTGGTGACGTGGGGCTGTGCACTGCTGCTGTGGGGTGAGGCAGTGCAGAGTCTTGGTGACGCGACACTGTGCACTGCTGTGGTGGGGTGAGGCAGTGCAGAGCGGGTCGAGGGACGGTGTCAGCTGGCCTCGTTGCCCGGGCAGGCCATCGGTGCGGACTCACTCGGCGACGGGCGGCCGACCGGTTCATCGTGCTTGCCCGCGTCCGAATGGCTCGCCTCCCACTCGAGGGTTCGTAGCCACTCGGCTCGACTCGCGTCCTCGGTCTGCCGGCGGAAGGACAGGCCCGCAGCCGACGGGGACGGGTTCCCCCGGTGCCGTGTCCAGTTCCAGGTCGAGAGGGCATTCTCCGAGCAGAGGACCAGATGGGCCGGGAACCGTCGACCTCCGCGGTCGGCCACGTGTTCGGCGGGGTGGTCCCATGCCGCCCATCGACTCGCCTCGGGGTCGGTGACCGCCAGTCCGAAGCCCAGCACCCGGAGGAGGGCCACCACCTCGTCGAAGCCGGCGGGCACCTTGCCGCACTCCCAACGCGCCACCTTGGAGCGGTCCCAGGCCAAGGCGTCCGCCAGGGCTCGCTGGCTCAGCCCGAGGCGTCTCCTCGCCAGCCGCATGGCCACGCCCACGGCCTCACCGCTCATGTCCGACCCGCCCAGCTCCTCGCGATCCATGCCCTCACGTCAGTCCATGCGGCACCGCCGGTCCAGCCCGACCCGGCCAGCTGTGGACGGCAGACGCCGCGGGTCGCAGGCTGTGGACGCGCCTCAGCGCTCGTCGACCATGAGGTCGATCGTGTAGTCCTCGGCGCGGTAGCTGTGGTCGCCGTACTCCACCGCGGTCCCGGCGCCGTCGAAGGCCATCCGGGTCATCGTCAGCACCGGCTGGGTGCCACGGATCCGCAGGTGCCGGCGCTCGGCCGGTGTCGGCATGCGGGCCGAGATCGACTGGTGCGCCACCACGGCGTGGACGCCGCGGCTGCGCAGGGCGGCATACAGCCCGGTCTCCTCGAGCTCCTCCCGCGAGATGTCCCCGTATGCCGGTGGCAGCCAGTTGCGCATCACCGCGAGGGGGGCGTCACCGGCCAGGCGCAGGCGGACGATGGCCAGCAGGGGCGTGTCCGGGTCGAGGTCGAGTGCCGCGGCGGCGTCGTCGTCGGTGAGGATCTCGTGCTCGAGCAGCACGGTGCGCGGGGTGCGGCCCTCACGGGCGAGGTCGTCGTAGAGGCTGCTCAACGCGACGCGGCGGTGCACCTTGCGGTTGGCGACGGTCGTCCCGAGGCCGCGCCGGCGCACCAGCAGGCCCTTGTCGACCATCTCCTGGATGGCCCGGCGCACGGTCGGCCGCGAGAGGGAGAGGCGCTGTGCCAGAGCCACTTCGTTCTCGAACGGGTCACCGGGCTGGAGGCGGCCATCGGCGATCGCCGCGCAGAGCTGCTCGGACAGCTGGTGGTAGAGCGGGACCGGAGAGGCCCGGTCGATGCTCACGTTCACCTGGTGCGCTGCCATGACCGGCAGAGTAGCCATACCAACGTGCATATGGCCATATGTCCTAACAAAGGTTGACAGGACCGGGGGCGGCGCGGAACAGTTCAGGTCATGAGGATCGGACTGGCCGGAGTGGGCCGCATCGGGGCGTTCCACGCGAGCACCCTCGCCGGGCTCGACGCGGTCGACGAGCTGGTCGTCGCGGACCTCGACGCCGCGCTCGCCGAGAAGGTCGCCACCGACCAGGGGCTGTCCTTCGCCCCGGACCTCGACGCCCTCCTCGCCTCCGGCATCGACGCCTTCGTCATCGCGACGGCCACACCGGGGCACGCGCCCCTGCTCCGCAAGGCGCTCGCGGCCGGCATACCGACGTTCTGCGAGAAGCCGGTCGCGGCGACGCTCGACGAGACCGTCGCCCTCACCGAGCTCGCCGACGCGAGCGACACCCCCGTCCACATCGGCTTCCAGCGACGGTTCGACGTCGGCTACCGGCGCGCGCGGGACGCCGTGGCGTCCGGCGAGCTCGGAACGGTCCACGCCATCCGCGCCCAGACGCACGACCAGGCACCGCCACACGCGTCCTACATCCCGACCAGCGGCGGCATCTTCCGTGACTGCTCGGTTCACGATTTCGACATCGTCCGGTTCGTCACCGGCCGCGAGGTGGAGACCGTCTACGCGACCGGGGCGAACAAGGGTGCCGACTTCTTCTCGGCTGCGGGAGACGTCGACACCGCGGCCGCGATCCTCACCCTCGAGGACGGCACGCTCGTCTCGGCCACCGCCACCCGCTACAGCGGCGGCGGGCACGACGTGCGGATGGAGGTCATGGGGTCCGAGGGCGCCATCGCCGTGGGCCTCGACGACTCGCTCGCGCTGCGCTCGGCCGAGGACGGCGTCCTCTTCCCCGGCGGCCCGGCCCACGCCAACTTCATGCAGCGCTTCCTCCCGGCCTACCGGGCGGAGCTCACCGCCTTCTTCGACGTCGCCGCAGGACGGATCCCGAGCCCGTGCACCGTGCGCGACGCCCTCCAGGCGTTCCGCACCGCCGAGGCCTGCGAGCTCTCCCGCGCGCAGCGACGCCCCGTGTCCATGACCGAGATCCCCGACGCCCCCTCGACCGCGAAGGCCATCGCATGACGACCCCGTCCACCCCCACGTCGACCGCGGCGACCACACGCCCCCCGCTGGCCCAGCGGATCGCCGGCGCGCCCATCTCCTGGGGCGTCTGCGAGGTCCCGGGCTGGGGCCACCAGCTCGACGTCGACACCGTGCTCGGCCAGATGCGGGAGGTCGGCATCGTCGCCACCGAGTTCGGCCCCGACGGCTTCCTCCCGGCCGAGCCGGTCGAGAAGGCCGAGGCGCTCGAGGCCGCGCACCTGCGTGCGGTCGGCCAGTTCGTGCCCGTCGTGCTGCACGACCCGGGCCACGACCCCATCCCCGAGGTCGAGTCGGCGATCGAGGCGCTCACCGTCGCCGGCGCCACCACGGTCGTCGTCGCGGCCGCCACGGGCGTGGAGGGCTACGACGCGCGACCCGACCTCGACGACAGCCAGTGGGAGACGCTGCTCCAGAACCTCGACCTCGTCGCGGCCACCGCCGAGGCGCACGGGCTCACCGCCACCCTCCACCCGCACGTGGGGACCATCGTCGAGTCGGGCGCCGAGACCGAGCGGGTCCTCGCGGGCTCGCGCATCGGCCTGTGCCTCGACACCGGCCACCTGCTCATCGGCGGAGGCGACCCGGTCCGGATCGCCCGCAGCCACCCCGACCGGATCGGCCACGTCCACCTCAAGGACGTCCGGTCGGACGTCGCGCAGCGGGTCCGCTCCGGTGAGCTGACCTACACCGACGGCGTCAGTGCGGGGATGTACGTGCCGCTGGGCGCGGGGGACGTCGACGTCGCCACCATCGTCGAGTCGCTCGAGGACAGCGGGTATGCCGGGTGGTACGTCCTCGAGCAGGACACCATCCTCACCGGTCCGCCGGCGGAGACGGGCGTCGACCCCACGGCCGACGTGCGGACCTCCATCGCCCACATCACCGCCATCGCGCAGCGGCTGGGGAGCCGCAGCCATGGGTGAGCGGCCGGCATATGACCTCGTCGCCGTCGGGCGGACCGGCGTCGACATCTACCCGCTGCAGCACGGGGTGGGGCTCGAGGAGGTCCGCACCTTCGAGAAGTTCCTCGGCGGCAGCGCGACCAACGTCGCCGTCGCCGCGGCCCGGCACGGCCGCCGGGTCAGCCTCGTCACGAAGGTCGGCCAGGACGCGTTCGGGCGCTACGTGCGGCTCGAGGCGGAGCGGCTCGGGGTCGACCCGGTGCACATCGGGGTCCTCGAGGGTGACGGCCCGCCCACCCCGGTGACCTTCTGCGAGGTCTTCCCGCCGGACAACTTCCCGCTCTACTTCTACCGCTACCCCGCGGCGCCGGACCTGCTGCTCGAGGCGTCGGATCTGCCGCTCGACGACATCCGCGGTGCGCGGATCCACTGGTCGACGGTGACCGGGCTCTCGCAGGAGCCCTCCCGGTCGGCGCACTTCGCCGCCTGGGAGGCACGAGCCCGTCGGGAGCACACGATCCTCGACCTCGACTACCGGCCGATGTTCTGGGCCGACCCGGCGGAGGCGCGCGAGCAGGTCGGCAAGGCGCTCGAGCACGTGAGCGTCGCCGTCGGCAACCGTGAGGAGTGCGAGGTCGCCGTCGGTGAGACAGACCCGCACCGCGCCGCCGACGCCCTCCTCGAGCGCGGGCTCGACCTCGCCGTCGTCAAGCAGGGGCCCAAGGGCGTCCTCGCCGCGACCCGTGACGAGCGGGTCGAGGTCACGCCGTTCCCGGTCGAGGTCGTCAACGGCCTCGGCGCCGGTGACGCGTTCGGCGGCGCGCTCGTCCACGGGCTGCTGTCCGGGTGGGACCTGCGACGGGTGGTCGAGTTCGCCAACGTGGCGGGCGCCATCGTCGCGGGCCGGCTCGAGTGCTCGACCGCCATGCCCACGACCGACGAGGTCGAGACCGCCCTGAGGGGGAGGGCGTGATGGACCTCGCCGAGATCTCGCGCATCCGCACGACCGAGCCCGGCCGCATCGCCAAGGGCTGGGCGGAACGGCGCCGTCGCCCGCTCGTCCGTGACGACGGCCGGATGCTCCTCGTCGCCGCCGACCACCCCGCCCGGGGCGCCCTCGGCGTGCGGGGCGACACCACCGCCATGGCCAGCCGCAGCGAGCTGCTCGACCGCCTCGTCACGGCGCTGGACCGGCCCGGTGTCGACGGCGTCCTCGGCACCGCCGACATCCTCGATGACCTGCTCCTGCTCGGCGCGCTCGACGACAAGGTCGCCATCGGCTCGATGAACCGCGGTGGCCTCCAGGGCGCCGTCTTCGAGCTCGACGACCGCTTCACCGGGTGGACCGCCTCCGAGCTCGCGGCCCGTGGGCTCGACGGCGGCAAGATGCTCACCCGCATCTGTCTCGGCGACCCGGGAACCGCGGCGACGCTCGAGTCGAGTGCCCGCGCCGTCACCGAGCTCGCCGCGCACGAGATCATGGCGATGGTCGAGCCCTTCCTGTCCGTCGTCGACGACGGCCGGGTGCGCAACCTGCTCGACCCCGACTCCACGATCCTGTCCATCGCGATCGCGAGCGGGCTCGGCTCCAGCAGCGCCCACACCTGGCTCAAGCTCCCCGTCGTCGACGACCTCCCGCGGGTCATGGACGCGACGACGCTGCCGACGCTCCTCCTCGGCGGTGACCCCCAGGGCGACCCGCACGACACGTATGCCGCGTGGTCCGACGCGCTCACGCTCCCGTCCGTGACCGGCCTGGTCGTCGGCCGGGCCTTGCTCTACCCGCCCGACGGCGACGTCGCGGCCGCGGTCGACATCGCCGCCGGGCTCGTCCACGGGGGTGGCGCATGACCGGCGCCGACAACGCCCGCTGGCACCTGCCCTCCGGCTCGACGGCGGGTGGGGGCTTCGGCGTCGCCGTCACCGACGCCGTCGAGGGCTGGCAGCACACCTCGCTGCGGGTGGCCGAGCTGGCGCCCGGCGGCTCGCTCGACCTCGACACCGCCGAGGAGGAGCTCGTGGTCGTGCCCCTGCGAGGATCGGTGACGCTCCAGGTCTGCGGCTCCGAGCCCATCCGCCTCGACGGCCGGGCGACCGTTTTCGACGGACCGAGCGACACGGCATACCTGCCGCGCCGGCGCACGATCACTCTGTGGGACAACGGGACGGGTGCACGCGTGGCGTTGTGCGGTGCGCGTGCGGCGACCGACCGCCAGCCGCGTCGCATCGCGGCCTCGGAGGCCCGGGCGGAGCTGCGGGGCGCCGGCGTCGCGAGCCGCGAGGTGCGGGCGTTCGGCCTGCCGCCGGTGCTCGACGCCGACGCCATCCTCGTCTGCGAGGTCCTCACGCCCGCCGGCAACTGGAGCTCGTGGCCGCCCCACAAGCACGACGAGGACCGCCCCGGCGAGGAGTCCGAGCTGGAGGAGATCTACTACTTCGAGGTGCGCTCGACCGACCCTCGCGGCACCGACCCGGTCGGCTACCAACGGGTCTACGGCACCACCGACCGGCCGATCGACGTGCTCGCCGAGGTGCGCAGCGGTGACGTCGTCCTCGTGCCGCACGGCTGGCACGGCCCGGCGATGGCCGCCCCCGATGCCGACCTCTACTACCTCAACGTCATGGCCGGCCCGGGCAGCGAGCGGGCCTGGCTCATCTGCGACGACCCGGCCCACGCGTGGGTGCGCGAGGGCTGGACCGACGACGCGGTGGACCCGAGACTTCCCTTCAGCAGCGACGGAGGTGCTGACGATGAGTGAGACCGTGCGGCTCACGGTGGCCCAGGCCACGATCCGCTTCCTGGGCCGGCAGTGGGCCGAGCGCGACGGCGAGCGACAGCGGCTCTTCGCCGGCTGCCTCGGGATCTTCGGTCACGGCAACGTCGCCGGGATCGGGCAGGCCCTGCTCCAGGAGGAGCTGGCGGCCTCGGACGAGGGCCGCGTTGCGGACCTGCCCTACGTCCTCGCGCGCAACGAGCAGGCAATGGTGCACACGGCCGTCGGCTACGCGAAGCACAAGGACCGTCTCCAGACCTGGGTCTGCACGGCGTCGGTGGGCCCCGGCTCCACGAACATGCTGACCGGTGCCGCCCTCGCGACGATCAACCGACTCCCGGTGCTGCTGCTGCCCTCGGGCACCTTCGCGACGCGCGTCTCGGCGCCGGTGCTCCAGGAGCTCGAGGCGCCGTATGCCGGTGACGTCACCGTCAACGATGCCTTCCGTCCGCTCTCGCGCTTCTTCGACGAGGTCGTGCGGCCAGAGCAGCTGCCGTCGGCGCTCCTCTCGGCGATGCGCGTCCTCACCGACCCGGCCGAGACCGGCGCGGTCACGCTGTCCCTGCCGCAGGACGTGCAGGCCGAGGCCTTCGACTGGCCCGTCGAGCTCTTCGACGAGCGGGTCTGGCACGTGGCCCGGCCGGTGCCCGAGGCGTCGCGGATCGCCGCGGCGGCCGAGGTCATCCGCTCGGCCCGCCGGCCGCTGGTCGTCGCGGGTGGCGGGGTCCACTACTCGGGGGCGGAGGACGCGCTGGCCGCGTTCGCCGAGGCCACCGGGATCCCTGTCGCGGAGACTCAGGCGGGCAAGGGGTCGCTGCTGCACGGGCACGACCGGCTGCTGGGGGCCATCGGATCGACCGGGACGACGGCCGCGAACACCGTTGCCGCCGAGGCCGACGTCGTCATCGGCATCGGCACTCGCTGGGGTGACTTCACCACGGCCTCGCGGACGGCCTTCGCCCGCGACGGGGTGCGCTTCGTCAACATCAACGTCGCCGGCTTCGACGCGGGCAAGCAGTCCGGGGTCGGCGTGGTCGCCGACGCCCGGGAGGCACTGACCGCGCTGACCCAGGCGCTGTCCGGCTGGACGGTCGCACCGGACTACCTGCAGCGCCAGGCGACGCTGTGGGGCGAGTGGGACGCACAGGTCGACACGGCATACGACCCGCCGTCGTCGGTCACCGACGCCCTGGCCGACGGGCTCCTCACGCAGGCGAGCGTCATCGGCGCGGTCAACGAGCTCAGCGACCCGCGCGACGTCGTGCTCTGCGCGGCCGGCTCCATGCCCGGCGACCTGCACAAGCTGTGGCGGGTGCGCGACCGCAAGGGCTACCACGTCGAGTACGGCTACTCCTGCATGGGCTACGAGGTGCCTGCCTCCATCGGGATCCGCCTGGCCGACCCGACGCGGGACGTCTTCGCGATGGTCGGCGACGGTGGTTGGCTGATGATGCCGACCGAGCTCGTCACCGCGGTGCAGGAGCGCGTCAAGGTCGTCGTGGTCCTCGTCCAGAACCACGGGTTCCACTCGATCGGGTCGCTCTCCGAGGGGCTCGGGTCCCAGCGGTTCGGCACGGCGTACCGGATGCGGGACGCGCAGTCGCACCGGCTCGAGGGAGACGTGCTGCCCGTCGACCTCGCGGCCAACGCCCGCAGCCTCGGCGCGCACGTCATCGAGGTCCACTCACGGGACGAGCTGACGGCCGCCATCACGGAGGCCAAGGCGTGGCCGTCGGACGGCGGACCCGTGGTCGTCCACGTCGAGACCGACCCGCGGGTCTTCGCCCCCGACAGCGCGAGCTGGTGGGACGTCCCGGTCGCCCAGGAGAGCACCCTCGCGTCGACGCGGTCCGCCCACGCCGACTACGTCGAGCACAAGCGCGGACAACGCAGCCACCTCGCGCCGGGGGAGGTCTCATGAGCGAGAGCCTGCGTGTCGGAGTCATCGGCGTCGGCATCATGGGCGCCGACCACGCCGAGCGGCTGGCCCGACGCACGGCCCGTGCCCGCCTCGTCGCCGTCGCCGACCCCGACGAGGTCCGGGCCAAGGAGCTCGCCACCCGGTTCGACGGCGTGCGCTCGGGCGCCGACCCGCTGGAGCTCATCGATGCCGACGACGTCGACGCGGTCGTCATCGCCTCGCCCGGGTTCGTCCACGAGGAGCAGGTCCTCGCCTGTCTCGCCGCAGGCAAGCCCGTGCTGTGCGAGAAGCCGCTGACGATGGACTCGGACTCCTCCCTGCGCCTCGTCCGGGCCGAGCAGGAGACCGGGCGGCGGCTCGTCCAGGTGGGGTTCATGCGGCGCTTCGACCCGGAGTACGCGCAGGTGCGCTCCGTCCTCGCCGGCGGCTTCCTCGGCCGGACGCTGCTGCTGCACAACGTGCACCGCAACGCCTCGGTCCCGAGCACCGACTTCCGCTCCGAGATGATCGTGCGCGACAGCCTCGTCCACGAGGTCGACGTGGCCCGGTTCCTCTTCGGCGAGGAGGTCGTCGCGATCCAGGTCCTCTCGCCCGCACCCACCTCCCACGCGGCCGAGGGCGTGGTCGACCCGCAGGTCGCCATCTTCACCATGGCCGGCGGCGGTCTCGTCACCAACGAGGTCTTCGTCAACAGCCAGGTCGGCTACGAGGTGCGGTGCGAGGCGGTCGCCGAGCGCGGGTCGCTCGTCATCGGACGCCCCTCCACCGGGCTCTACTCCACCTCGCTCGCCGCCGACGGTGTCGGCCAGTGGGGAGGACGCGTACCGGCGGACTACCGCACGCGGTTCGCCACGGCATACGACCTCGAGGTCCAGGCGTGGGTCGACTCGGCCCTCGGTGGCGAGGACGTCGGTGCCACCGCCTGGGACGGGTACGCCGCGACCGCCGTCTCCACCGCCGGCATGGCCTCGCTCGCCACCGGCGAGCGCGTCACCGTCGACCTCGTCGATCCAGCAACGTTGTCCTGAAGTCACTTCCAGCACGAAGGAGCCTGCCGTGAGCACGCCCACCCGCATCACCCACCTGTTCGGTGGCCAGTCCTGGGACGGCACCGCCGCCCGCACCAGCCCCGTCTTCAACCCGGCGACGGGCGAGGAGACCGGCGCGCTGGACCTCGCGTCCGCCGACCTCGTCGGTGAGGCCGTCGCGGTCGCCAAGGAGGCGTGGGCCTCCGGCTGGGGCGACGCGTCGCTCGCCAGGCGCAGCCAGGTGCTCTTCCGCTTCCGCGAGCTGCTCAACGAGCGCAAGGAGGACATCGCCGCCCTCATCACCGCCGAGCACGGCAAGGTCCTCTCGGACGCGCTCGGCGAGGTGACCCGCGGCCTCGAGGTCGCCGAGTTCGCGTGCGGCATCCCGCACCTGCTCAAGGGCGGGTTCACCGAGAACGCGTCGACCAAGGTCGACGTCTACTCGATCCGCCAGTCGCTCGGCGTCGTCGCGGTGATCTCGCCGTTCAACTTCCCGGCCATGGTGCCGCTGTGGTTCGTCCCCGTCGCGATCGCCTGCGGCAACGCGGTCATCCTCAAGCCGAGCGAGAAGGACCCGTCCGCCGCGGTCGCCGTGGCCGAGCTGTGGCGCGAGGCCGGGCTGCCCGACGGCGTGATGAACGTCGTGCACGGCGACAAGGAGGCCGTCGACGCGCTGCTCACGCACCCCGACGTCAAGGCGGTCTCGTTCGTCGGGTCGACCCCGATCGCCCGCTACGTCTACGAGACGGGGACCTCGCACGGCAAGCGCGTCCAGGCCCTCGGCGGTGCCAAGAACCACATGCTCGTCCTGCCCGACGCCGACCTCGACCTCGCCGCGGACGCGGCCGTCAACGCCGGCTTCGGGTCCGCGGGGGAGCGCTGCATGGCGATCTCGGCGCTGCTCGCGGTCGAGCCCATCGCCGACGAGCTCATCGAGAAGATCAAGGACCGGGTCGGCAAGCTCGTCACCGGCGACGGCACCCGCGGCACGGACATGGGCCCGCTCGTCACCGCGCAGCACCGCGACAAGGTGAGGTCCTACCTCGACGCCGGGGTCGAGGCCGGGGCCGAGCTGGTCGTCGACGGTCGCGAGGCGGACTTCGACGCGGACGGTGACGGCTACTTCCTCGCGCCGACGCTCTTCGACAAGGTCTCGCCGGACATGTCGATCTACCAGGACGAGATCTTCGGGCCGGTGCTGTCGGTGCTGCGGGTGCAGTCCTACGACGAGGGGCTGCAGCTCATCAACGCCAACCCCTACGGCAACGGCACCGCCATCTTCACCAACGACGGTGGGGCCGCACGCCGCTTCCAGCACGAGGTGGAGGTCGGCATGGTCGGCATCAACGTGCCGATCCCCGTGCCGGTGGCGTACTACTCGTTCGGCGGGTGGAAGAACTCGCTCTTCGGCGACAGCCACGCGCACGGCATGGAGGGCGTGAACTTCTTCACCCGCGGCAAGGTCGTCACCTCGCGCTGGCTCGACCCCAGCCACGGTGGCATCGAGCTCGGCTTCCCACAGAACACCTGAGCTGGCGCGGCCTGCCCCTCCGTGGGGAGGATCGGCGGGACCATCACCCGGGCGACCCTCCCCACGACCGCGTCACCTGGTCCGCGAGTCTCGGAGGATGCACCCCCGACGCCGGCACGGTCGAGCCAGGCCCACCCATCCCCCTCGCCGGAGCAGGCCCGCGACGTCGCGAGCGGTGTCGCAGGCCCCGAACGTCACGTCCGGCCAGAAGACCCGTGAGGTGATCGTGCCGTCGACGGCGACGCTGCGGTCGCGTCGGCCGTCACGCACCCGGTCCTCCCATCGCTCGTGTCCCATGCGTCCGTCGACCTCGACGATGAGCCCGTATGCCGTGTAGCGGTTGTCGTGGTACCGACGCCTTCCGCGATCGGAGGCACCGTGCCGCTCGGCCACGGGTAGTGAGTGCGCGCGCTCGACGTCACGGACGTAACGCACCTCGGCGGGGCTCTCAGCGCCGTCCTCGACATCCCCGAGGACCTCATGCAGCAGGGCGCCGTGCCGGTGGCTCCGTCGTTTGTCGAGCTCCTGCTCCAGCTGTCGTGCGGTGGCCAGACGCTGGCGCACCGCCGACGTCACGATGCCGAGGGTCGGCGGGCGTGGGGGACGACGATCTCGGTGACCGCCGGTGGACGTGGGCGAAGTCCCCAGAGGAAGGCCGCCGCGTGACCGGCATACGCCGCTCCGCACGCAGGGGAGGAGGTGTCGACGGCGAGCAACGCCGCCAGTGACGTCGTCCTCCAGTCGTCCCGTCCCGGCGTGGTGAGATAGACCCCCTCGTGCAACCGGACCCAGCGATGTGAGTCGGCCCGCCACTGGAGGGCGTCATCGCTGAGCCCGGCGTCGAGGCACTGGGCGCGGGTCAGAAGGCCTCTCTGTTGGTCGGCGAGGCGTCTCAGGGTGGACCAGTCCGTCACCGGTCCAGCGTGGCTCAGGTCGGTCGGGCAGCCTGGCGGTTCTCCACAGCTAGCGCCTGACCGGGTGATGGGGAGGAACTGCGGGGCCATCATCCCGGGGATGATCCCCACGAGGGGGTTCAGGCAGCGGAGGTCACCAGCCGCGGGTGCCGGGACCGCCCTTGAAGGGGCCGGTGACGCGCCTCGTCACCCAGCCGCCGTAGAAGCCGCCCTCCTGCGGGACGACGACCTCGCCGTCGACGGTGCACTGGTCCATCGCGGCGGGCATGACGGCGACGTGGTCGACGAGCGCCTCGAACCCGGGCGAGGGGCGGGGGTAGGACCAGCCCGCCCGCGCCGCGACGGCCGATCCGGCGACGACGTCGACGTAGGACGCAGCGCCCTTGAACTCGCACCAGCTCGATCCCGCGGCGGGCCGGAGCGCGCCTGCCACGAAGTCCCCGACGGGGACGTAGTAGGTCGGCGGGTGGCTGGTCTCGAGCACCCGCAGGGCCCGGGTCGTGTGGGCGACGACGACGCCCCCGAGCCGGATCTCGACGCGCTCACCGGTCGGCTCGACCCGGGGCGGACGCGGGTAGTCCCACACCGACTCCTGCCCGGGGCCGGGGACGTCGGGGACGGGCCAGGACGAGCTCATGCGGCACCGGCGAGCGAGACCAGGGCCCTGCGGAGAGCCGCGTCGAACGCCTCGACCGAGCCGTCCAGGGCCGCGAGCTCCGCGCGGCCCAGCAGCACGTGGTGCTCCCCGGTCCGGGTGACCGCGAGCACGACCGGGAGCCCGACGGACGCCCAGGCGGCCCGCTCGGAAGCGGTCACCTCGTTGCGGTGGACGAGGCGCACCGGCACCGGCAGCCGTGAGGCCATGGCGTCCCACTGCGCCTTGCGGCGGACCAGCGAGTGGGTGACGTCGCACAGCGAGCACTCGGTCCGGCCGAGCAGGTGCCCGACGACGTAGGACAGCTCGCCCCGGAGGCCGCCGTCCGCGTCGTAGACGCCGAGGACCTCGACGATGTCAGCCATGCGGGCAGGCTGGTCGCGGTCCCTGTGGGTCGGCGCCGTGCCGCCCGCCGCCGGGTCCGGCCTCGTCTCGGCGTCGTGCCCGAAGAGGTCGTCACGACTGAGCCGGGCCCGGTCGATGTGGCCGGCGCGCAGGGCCGAGCGCCCGAGCATGTGCGCCGACACCGGAGCCGTGACCAGCTGGAAGACCGCAGCCAGGCCGATGACGGCGAGGACGCTCTTGTCCTCCACGCGCAGCGCCAGGCCGAGCAGGATGAGCAGTACGCCGAGCGTCTGCGGCTTGGTGGCGGCGTGCATCCGGGTGAGCACGTCCGGGAAGCGCACCAGGCCGATGCCGGCGACGAGGGCGAGCAGCGATCCCAGGATCAGGCAGGCGCCGGCGAGGACGTCGGTCACGGGAGCTCACCGTCCTCGAGGTGCGGGCTGCCGTCTCCGTCACGCGCGGCGAACCGCGCGATGCTCACCGAGCCGAGGAAGCCCACGAGCGACAGGGCGAGCAGGACCGAGACCGTGCTCGAGTAGCGCCCGACCGCGGCGTGCACACCGACGGCCCCGACGATGGCCGCGACGAAGACGTCGGTGGCGACCGTCCGGTCCAGCATCGACGGGCCACGGACGACCCGGATGAGGCAGAGCACCCCGCTCCCGGCGAGCAGCGCGGCGCAGACGATGCCGACGATGGTCATGCCCGCACCCCGCTGCACACGGCGTCTCGCTCGACGCGGGGGGCGAACGCCCGGACGACGCGCCGCTCCTGCTCGAGGACCGACAGGCGGAAGGCCTCGATGTCGGCGTCGGTCGCGGCCGACATGACGTGCAGGTAGATGGCGCCCTCCTCGGAGTCGAGCTCGACGAGCAGCGAGCCGGGGACGAGGCAGACCAGCTCGGAGGTGATGGTCATGAGCAGCTCCGAGCGGCTCCGCAGGTCGATCCGCAGCAGCGCGCTGGGCGGCGGACCGCTGGGACGCAGCGCGAACCACGACACCTCGATGCTCGCCCGCACGAGGTCCCAGAGGAAGCGCGCGGTCAGGACGAGGGTCGGCCACGGGCGGACCACCCAGGTCCACGGCGCCTTGGGGAACGGGAAGACGGTGACGACGAGCAGCGCCGCCAGGACACCACCGACGACGATGGTCGGGGTCACCGCTCCCCAGAGGAGGACCCAGATGACGGTGAGGACCACGACCATCGGCCAGGAGCCACTCATGGCTGGCTCCTGTCGCCGAGGACGGCCTCGATGTAGGGCGTGCGCTGGAGGAGCTCTGCCGCGGCCCGGTCGGTGACCTCGAAGAGCGGTCCGGCCATCACGGTGAGGCCGACGCTGAACGCCACGAGCAGCACGGTCGGCAGCCCCATCGCGAGCGGGATCCGCTGGGTGGTCGCGACCTTCTCCCACATCGTCATGACCTGCGTGCCGGTGGACACCTGGTCATGGCCGTGGAGCGGTCCGTGCGACCAGTCGTCGTCGTCCTCGTGCTCGGCGTCGGGGTCGACGGGCTGCCAGAAGGCGCGGTTCCACACCTTGGCGATCGCGTAGAGGGTGAGCAGGCTGGTGAGGATCGAGGCCGCCACGGCGGTGATGGCGAGCCAGTCACCCGCGGCGATGCCCGCTTGGCCGAGGGCGACCTTGCCCAGGAAACCGGAGAACGGCGGTATGCCGGCGAGGTTCATCGCGGGCACGAAGAAGATCACCGACAGCACGGGCGCCGACCGGGCCAGGCCCCCCAGACGGCTGAGGTTGGTCGTGCCGGTGCGGTACTCGATGAGGCCCGCGACGAGGAAGAGCACCGTCTGCACGGTGATGTGGTGGGCGATGTAGAAGATCGCCCCGGAGAGCCCGAGCTGCGTCGCGTAGGCGATGCCGAACAGCATGAACCCGATGTGGCTGACGAGGGTGAACGAGAGGATTCGTTTGACGTCCGACTGCGCGACGGCGCCGAGGATCCCGATGACCATGGTGAGGATCGAGGCCCACAGCAGCAGGCTGCGCAGGTTGTCGCCGGGGAAGAGCAGGGTCTGGGTGCGCACGATCGCGTAGATGCCGACCTTGGTGAGGAGGCCGGCGAAGACGGCAGTCACCGGTGCGGGTGCGGTCGGGTAGGAGTCCGGCAACCACGCCGAGAGCGGGAACACCGCCGCCTTGATGCAGAACGTCGTGAGCAGCAGCAGCTGGAGCATCTGCGCGACGCCCGGAGGCAGGTCGCCGAGGCGGCCGGCCAGCTCGGCGAAGTTCACCGTGCCGGTCGCGGCATAGACGCAGGCGAGACCGATGAGGAAGATCGTCGACGAGATGAGGCTGACGATGACGTAGATCGTGCCGGCCCGGATCCGCGCCTCCGTCCCACCGAGCGTGATGAGCACGTAGCTCGCGGCGAGCAGCACCTCGAAGCCGACGAAGAGGTTGAAGAGGTCGGCGGAGAGGAAGGCGTTGGACACCCCGGCGCTGAGCACGAGGAAGGTCGGGTGGAACACCGACAGCGGGGTCTCCCTGCCGTACTCGACGATGCCCTGGCCGAACGAGTAGAGCAGGACGCAGAGCGTCACGAACGTCGAGACGAGCAGCATCAGCGCCGAGAGCCGGTCGGCGACGAGCGAGATGCCGATGTCGGGTCCCCACCCACCGATCGAGACCGACTGCGGGCCGTGGCGGTCTGCGCGCACGAGCAGCGTCGCCGCGGTGACGACGACCGTGCCGAGCACGATGACGGAGATCAGGCGCTGGGCCGCGGCCGAGCGACCGAAGACGAGGCAGAGCCCGGCGCCCAGCAGGGGCAGCAGGACGGGCAGGACGACGATCTGGCTCACGCGTCCTCCTTGGCGGGCGCCGCAGGCGACTCCGGGGCGGCGGGGGCCTCGTCGACCGCCGACGGCTCGTCGCCGCCCTCCTCGTCCGGCATCCCGGCGGTGACGTCGTCGAACGAGGCGGACGGGTGGTCGAGGTCGGCCCGCCGGATGACGAGGTCGTCCTCGACGTCGTCCTGCACGTCGTCGTGACCGGTCAGCTGCCACGCCCGGTAGGCCAGGGCCAGCCCGAACGCCGTGACGCCGAGGGTGATGACGATGGCGGTGAGGACCATCGCCTGGGGGAGCGGGTCGGTCATCGTCCCCTCGCCCAGGCCGATGATCGGGGCGCGCCCGGCCGGGCCGGAGGCGACGAGGAAGACGAGGTTGACGCCGTTGCCCAGCATGACGAACCCGACGAGGATGCGGGTGAGGCTGCGCTCGAGGACCAGTGTCGTGCCGCAGGCGACGAGCACGACGATGGCCGCGACAAGCACGATGTTGGTGCTCATGGGACGGTCACCGCCTCGGGGGCGGGCTCCACGTCGCCGCTCTCCTCGCCCTGCTTGTCGATGCCGCCACCGAGGCTGCGCAGCACGTCGAGCGAGAGGCCGACGACGACGAGGTAGACCCCGATGTCGAAGAAGAGCGATGTCACGAGGTGGACCGTGCCGAACGGGCCGACGGGGATGTCGAAGATCCCGCTCTGGAAGGCGTTGAAGCCTATGAGGGCCGGCACGATGCCGGACAGGGCAGCGATGACGAGGCCGGACCCCAGCACGACGCCGGCGTCGATCGGGGCGGCGGTGTCGAGCTCGGCGCGACCGCCGGCGAGGTAGCGGACCATGAGCGCCAGCCCGGCGATGAGCCCACCGGCGAACCCTCCGCCCGGCAGGTTGTGCCCGGCGAACATGAGGTAGATCGAGAACATCATGAGCACCGGGAAGACCACGCGCGCCACGATCTCGAAGACGACCGAGCGCCGGCGGTCGGCGATGAGCCCGGCCCCGCGCAGCCAGCCCGACTCGGCGGCGGCCCGGACGCGCCGGCTCTCGCGGTGCGAGGTGGCCCGGTCGGTGAGCAGGAAGATGAGGCTTGCGACGCCGGTCGCGGCGACGACGAGCACGGCGATCTCGCCGAAGGTGTCCCAGACGCGGATGTCGACGAGGGTGATGTTGACGATGTTGTTGCCGCCGCCGTAGTCGCGGGCCGGTCCCGCGAAGTCGTTGCCCACCGGCGAGGCCGTGCGCGCGTCGGCCGCGAGCAGGGCGTAGCCACCGACCGCCAGCCCGGTGAGGCAGCCGACGGCGACCCGGATGCGCCGCGCGGCCGTGAACGGTCGGTCGGAGAAGAACGGCGGCAGCCGGCGCATGACGAGCACGAAGGTCACGACCGAGAAGGTCTCGACGAGCACCTGGGTCAGGGCGAGGTCCGGCGCGCCGTGCGCGACGAACAGCAGGGCCGTGCCGTAGCCGGTGACCCCGAGCAGCAGCACCGCGCGGAGGCGGCGTCGTGAGCGCACGGTGAGGATGGCGGCGACGATGACGACGACGACGATCGCCACCTGGAGGAGGTTGTCGGGGCCGCGGAGCGCGACGCCCTCCCACGTGCGCACCAGCGTGATGCCCGGGACGATGACGAGGACGAGCAGGATGATGCCGAGGTAGACCGGGAGCGAGCCCCGCTGGGTTCGCCCGGTGACCTCGATCGACAACCGGTCCACCGCCCGGATGACGCCGTGGTAGACGATCTCGGCCTCGGGGACGTGCAGCCGGTCGACGAGTCGGCCCTGCGCCGCCGACACCGGGCGCCGGGCGACCCACAGCAGGAGACCCGCGCTGACGGCGAGCACCGACAGCCCCAGGGCGGGGGTGAAGCCGTGCCACAGCGTGAGCACCGGCTCGTGGGCACCGGCAGGGAGCTCCCCGGCATACGCCATGAGCCGGGAGGTGAGCGGGCCGCCGGCGAGACCGCCCACGAGCGAGAGACCGGCGAGGACCACCGGGGCCGCGAGCAGACCGGCGCGCGCCGGCGTCACCGAGAGAGGCGTGACGTCGCGGACGCCGAACGCGCCCCACAGGAAGCGCGCGGTGTAGGCCACCGTCAGCGTCGAACCCAGGACCAGCCCGACGAGCGCGACCGGCCCCCAGACCCCCAACGACGCGTCGGCGCCGAGGTCGAGGAAGGCGGCCAGTGCGGCCTCCTTGGCGGTGAACCCGAGCAACGGCGGCAGGCCGGCCATCGAGGCGGCGGCGAGCACCGCGGCACCGAAGAGCACCGGCAGCGACCGGGAGAGCCCGGTGAGCTCGCGCAGGTCACGGGTGCCGGTGCTCCGGTCGATGACGCCGACGACGAGGAAGAGGGCCGACTTGAACAGCGCGTGCCCCAGCACGAGCGCCAGGCCGGCGAAGGCCGCCGCCTGCGTCCCGGCGCCGACGACGGCGATGAGGAAGCCGAGCTGGCTGACCGTGCCGTAGGCGAGGAGCAGCTTGATGTCGTGCTGGCGCAGCGCCCGCAGCCCGCCGAGGAGCATCGTCACGATGCCGGTGACGAGCAGCAGCGGGCGCCAGCCGGGGATGTCGGAGAAGGCCGGAGCGAGCAGGGCCACGAGGAAGACGCCCGCCTTGACCATGGCGGCGGCGTGCAGGTAGGCGCTCACCGGGGTGGGCGCGGCCATCGCCCCCGGCAGCCAGAAGTGGAACGGGACGAGGGCCGACTTGCTGATCGCCCCGACGAGGATGAGGAGGACCGCGACGGTGGTGGCGGTGCTGCTCGGCGGGGCCGCGACGATCTCGGTGATCCGCGACGTGCCCGCCTCGTGGCCGAGGACGAAGAGGCCACCGAGCATGACCAGGCCGCCGAAGGTCGTGACGATGAGGGCGTTCATCGCCGCCCGGCGGTTGGCCTTGCGCTCGGGGTTGTGGCCGATGAGGAGGAACGACAGGACGGTCGTGAGCTCCCAGAAGACGTAGAGCACGTAGAGGTTGTCGGCCACGACCAGCCCGAGCATCGACCCGGCGAAGGCGGTGAGCACCGCCGAGAAGCGCCAGATCTCGCGGTCGCCCTCACGGAAGTACCACGCGCAGTAGGCGATCACGAGCGCCCCGACCCCGGTGACGACGAGCGCCATGAGCGCGGTGAGCGGCGTCAGGGCGAGGTCGATCTGCACGTCGATGGACGGGATCCACGACACCCGCTCGGTGCGCACCTCGCCGTCGAACGCCGCCTCGGCCGGACCGATCAGCCAGACGAACGACCCCAGCGGGACGAGTGCCAGCAGCAGGAAGGCGCGTCGCTGGAGGCGGCGGACGAGCACAGGCGCCAGTGCAGCGGCGAGGAAGTGCAGCGCCACGATCGTGATCATCGTGTGTGCCTCCATCCGCGCAGTGGTCTGTGTGATGGGGGTTGACTGAGGTTCCTCGTCGTGGACAAGCGCCCCGGGACAACATCCCTGGTCCGTCGATTATGACGGCTCGGGGACGGGCTCGCCGACGCCGGGTGCGGAGCGGACACGACCCACGCGTATGCCGTGTGCCCACCTCTGCGGGGGCACACGGCATACGCGCGTCGTCAGTCGGACGTGGTCAGAAGTCCTCGTCGAAGCCGACCGAGCCGCTCACCCCCACCTGGTAGGCGGAGACCCGGCGCTCGAAGAAGTTCGACAGCTCCTGCACGTCCTGCAGCTCCATGAAGCCCAGCGGGTTCGGCGAGCCGTAGATCGGCTCGAGGCCGAGGCGCTCCATCCGGCGGTCCGCGACGTGCTCGAGGTAGCGGCGCATGTCGGCGCTCGACAGCCCGGCGACGCCGCCGCCGAGCAGGTCGTCGGCGAACTGCGCCTCGGCCTCGACGCCCTCGACGAGCATCTGCCGCACCTGCGCAGCCATCTCGTCGTCGAACAGCTCCGGCTCCTCCTCGCGCACGGTGTCGACGACGTCGAACGCGAACGCCATGTGCATCGACTCGTCGCGGAAGACCCAGTTCGTCCCCGACGCCAGCCCGTTGAGCAGCCCCCGCGAGCGCAGGAAGTAGACGTAGGCGAACGCGCCGTAGAAGAACAGCCCCTCGATGACGGCGGCGAAGCAGATGAGGTTGAGCAGGAAGGCCCGCCGGTGCTCGCGCGTCTCGAGGGCGCCGAGCTCGAAGACCGAGTCGATCCACCGGAAGCAGAAGTCCGCCTTGTGCTTGATCGACGGGATCGTGTCGACGGCCGCGAACGCCTCGTGCCGCTCGGCCTCGTCGGGCACGTAGGTGTCGAGCAGGGTCAGGTAGAACTGCACGTGCACCGCCTCCTCGAACAGCTGGCGCGAGAGGTAGAGCCGGCCCTCGGGCGAGTTGACGTGCTGGTAGAGGTTGAGGACGAGGTTGTTCGCGACGATCGTGTCGCCGGTGGCGAAGAACGCGACGAGCCGCGAGACGAGGTGCCGCTCGGCGGCAGTGAGCCGCTTGAGGTCGGCGAGGTCGGAGTGCAGGTCGACCTCCTCGACGGTCCACGTGTTCTTGATGGCGTCGCGGTAGCGGTCGTAGAAGTGCGGGTAGCGCATCGGCCGCAGGGTGAGGTTCATCCCCGGGTCGAGGAGCATCCGGGTCGCGCTCGTGGTCGCCGTGGGGGTGCTCATTCGCAGGCCTCGCAGGTCTCGGGGTTCTCGAGGGAGCAGGCGACCGCTGCCTCGGCGGTGGTGGTGGCGCTGGTGATGGGAAGGGGCGCGACGGGCTCGGTGACGCTCGTCGTCGCCTGCTGGATCCGGGTGGCCGGGCGTGAGCGCAGGTAGTAGGTCGTCTTGAGCCCGGCCTTCCAGGCGTAGAGGTACATCGACGAGAGCTTCCCGATCGTCGGCGACGCGAGGAAGAGGTTGAGCGACTGGCTCTGGTCGATGAACGGCTGCCGGGCGGCGGCGAGGTCGATGAGGGCCTTCTGCGGCAGCTCCCACGCGGTCCGGAACAGCAGCCGGACGTCCGCGGGCAGGGCGGTGACGCCCTGCACCGACCCCTCGGCGCGCTTGACCTGCTCGCGCACCTCCGGCGTCCACAGCCCGCGCGACTTGAGCTCGCGCACCAGGGCGCTGTTGACCTGCAGGAACTCGCCGCTGAGGGTCTCGCGCTTGAACAGGTTCGACACCTGCGGCTCGATGCACTCGTAGCAGCCGGCGATCGAGGCGATCGTCGCGGTCGGGGCGATGGCGATGAGCAGGCTGTTGCGCAGCCCGTGCTCGGCGATGCGCTCGCGGACCGCGTCCCACCGCTTTGTCTGCGTGCCGGTCACGTCCCAGAGGTCGGGCTGCAGCATGCCGGTGCTCGCCCGCGTCGAGTCGTATGCCGGGTGCGCACCGTGGCGTTCGGCGAGGTCCGCCGACACCTCGAGCGCGGTGAGGTAGATCTCCTCGGAGATGCGGGTCGAGAGCTCCTTGGCCTCCGCCGAGTCGAAGGGCAGGCGCAGGGCGAAGAAGACGTCCTGCAGCCCCATGAGGCCCAGCCCCACCGGGCGCCACCGAGGGTTGGAGGCGGCCGACTCTGGCGAGGGGTAGTAGTTGATGTCGATGACGCGGTCGAGGAACGGCACCGCGGTGCGCACCGTCGCCCGCAGCCGCTCCCAGTCGACGGCGTCGCGCTCCTGCGTGAGGTGCGCGGCGAGGTTGACCGACCCGAGGTTGCAGACGGCGGTCTCGCCGTCGGAGGAGACCTCGAGGATCTCGGTGCAGAGGTTGGAGAGGTGCACGACGGGGGCACCGACGCCGCCGTCGTCGGAGGTCTGGTTGCAGGTGCGGTTGGCCGCGTCCTTGAAGGTGATCCAGCCGTTGCCGGTCTGCGCGAGAGTGCGCATCATCTTCGCGTAGAGGTCGCGGGCCTTGACCTGGCGCACCCAGCGGCCCTCGGCCTCGGCCAGCCGGTAGGCCTCGTCGAACGCCGGACCCCACAGGTCGACGAGCTCGGGCGCCCGGTCCGGATCGACGAGCGACCACGTCTCGTCCGCCTCGACCCGGCGCATGAACTCGTCCGGGATCCAGTTGGCGAGGTTGAGGTTGTGGGCGCGGCGGGCGTCCTCACCGGTGTTGTCACGCAGCTCGAGGAACTCCTCGACGTCGGGGTGCCACGGCTCGAGGTAGACGCAGGCGGCGCCCTTGCGGCGGCCGCCCTGGTTGACCGCGGCCACCGACGAGTCGAGGGTGCGCAGGAACGGCACGATGCCGTTGGACGTCCCGTTGGTGCCGCGGATGAGCGCTCCCCGGGAGCGGACCCGCGAGAAGCCGATGCCGATGCCACCGGCGAACTTCGAGAGCCGGGCCACCTGCTGGTAGCGCGAGTAGATCGAGTCGAGGTCGTCCCGAGGGCTGTCGACGAGGTAGCACGAGGACATCTGCGGGTGCGCCGTGCCGGAGTTGAACAGGGTCGGGCTCGATGGCAGGTAGGCCAGGCTCGACATGAGCCGGTAGAAGCCGATCGCCTCCCTGGCCGAGGTGGCCAGGCCGCACGCGACCCGGAGCAGGAAGTACTGCGGCGTCTCGATGACGAGGCGCGAGGTGGGGTGGCGCAGCAGGTAGCGGTCGCCGACGGTCCGCAGCCCGAAGTACTCGAAGCGGTGGTCGTCGAGCGGGTCGACCGCCGAGTCGAGCTTGCGGGCGTGGTCCTTGACGAAGCGGGCGGTCGCGTCGCCGATGAGGCCCTCGGCGTGCCCGAGCGCGACCGACTGGCTGAACGACGCCACGCCCTGGCCGCGCACCTCCTTGTCGAGGTAGCCCGCGAGCAGCCGGGCCGCGAGGCGCGAGTACTGCGGCTCCTCACCGATCATCTGGGCCGCCGTCTGGATCGACAGCTGGTCCAGCTCCTGCGTGCTCGCCCCGTCGTAGAGGCCGCTGATGGTGCGGGTCGCGACCCGTAGCGGGTCGACCTCGAGCAGGTCCCCGCTGACCCGTTCGACGGCCCGGACGATCTTGCCGACGTCGACCGGCTCGTTGTCGCCGTTGCGCTTGCGGACGTGCATCTGTGGGCGGTGCTCCACCACTGTCATGACTCTCTCCTCGCGAGACCAGACCTGGAGGTCCGGGGCACGCGGGAGGACGACGGTCACGAAAGGGGAGCGGACGGCATACCCGGGAAAGGCGGTGCCGACGAGGTCCTGACCTGTCGTCGGCCGTCCCACGAGGCCTCGGACCACCGTGCCCGGGCGGGCACGGTGCGCTGGCAGGTCTTCGGACTCGTGGGCCCGGCCGAAGCCGCCTACTGGCCATCGCTTCCCACGCCCGGGGGCGCAGTGCTGATTCCTCGGCGGATGCCGGGGAGATGGCGGTCGTTCCCACTCACCGCTGCGGGGCAGTCCCGGTCTTGCACCGGGTTCCCTGTTGCCTCGCCGCTCCTGGATGGGGCGGCGAACCAGCTGCGGCGCCACCATATGTGGACCTCGGGCCGGAGATGGGGACCACATCTGGTGCCCGCGTGTCGCGGGGTGTCGGCCCGCCGCGCGAACGGCCGCGGGGAGGATCACCGGGACCGGGGTCCCTGCGATCCTCCCCGCGAGCGGTTCGAGGCTGGCGTCAGTAGCGCCGGCCGGCCCCGCCCTTGCCCTTGAGCGCGCGCTTGGCGGCCTTGAGCACGGTGGCGCGACGGGTCGTGCCCTCGCGCCTGGGCGGGAGCGACAGCTCGACGACCTTCCAGTAGACGCCGCCGACCTGCTTGGCCAGGCTGCCCGTGACGTACTTGAGGTCGTTGCGCTCCATGAGGTCGCGGATGCGCGGGGCGATCTCGGCGTAGCGGTTGCTCGGCATGTCCGGGAACAGGTGGTGCTCGATCTGGTGGCTGAGGTTGCCGGTCATGACGTGCATCGCCTTGGAGCCGGCGATGTTGCCGGAGCCGAGCATCTGGCGGAGGTACCAGTCGCCGCGGGTCTCGCCCTCGATCGAGGTCTTCTCGAAGGTCTCGATGCCGGGCGGGAAGTGGCCGCAGATGATGACGGTGTTCGTCCAGACGTTGCGGACGAGGTTGGCCACGATGTTGGCCGTGAGGGTGTGGCGGGTGGAGCCGGTGAAGGTCGCCGCGGACATCGCAGGGTGGACGAGGTAGTCCTTGGTGGCCTGGCGCTTGATCTTGCCGACGACCTCCTGGGCGTCCTTGCGGAACGTCGCCTTGTCCTCGTCGCTCAGGCGGTTCTTCTTGGCGAGGTAGCCGCCGAGCTCGAGGTCGTAGGCGGCGATGGAGTACTCGAAGAGCAGCGCGTTGGCGACGTGCCAGATCGGCTGGAAGAGGTAGAAGAGGGTCCACTTCTGGTCCTCGTCGACCCGCAGGATGCCGTAGCCGAGGTCGTTGTCGCGGCCCAGCACGTTGGTGAAGGTGTGGTGGATCTCGTTGTGGCTGTGCTTCCACTGGCTCGACGGGGAGGCGTTGTCCCACTCCCACGCGGTCGAGTGGATCTTCGGGTCGCGCATCCAGTCCCACTGGCCGTGCATGACGTTGTGGCCGATCTCCATGTTCTCGAGGATCTTGGAGACCGAGAGGCCGGCCGTGCCGACCCACCAGAACGGGCGGACGCCCTTGTACTTCACGCCGGAGAACAGCAGCGCGGCCCGGCTGCCCATCTCCAGGTAGCGCTGGGTCTTGATGACCCTGCGGATGTATGCCGCATCGCTCGCTCCGCGTGAGTCCATCACCTCGGCACGGATCGCGTCGAGTTCACGGCCGATCTCCTCGATCTGCTCCGGGGAGAGGTGGGCGGCCGGGTTCGGGCGGCCCGACTTCTTGAATTCGGGGCGCTGCGGCCGCGGCTCGGCGCTCGTCACCGAGAGGCGCGAGTTGATGCCGTGGTTGGCCTTGGAGGCGGACGTGGTGCGGGGGCGTTCAGGGGCGAGGGTCATGGTGTGCTCCTACTCGACGCCTTGTGTGCCTCAGCGGAAGTTCTGGGTTCCGGTGGGGCACACGCGGCAGGGTGGGGGTCAGAGTTCGATGTCGCAGCGACCGGCAACGGCGCTGACGCAGGTCTGGATCTTGGTGCCGTCGGCGGACTCGTCCGCCACGGTGATGTCGCCGCTGCGCAGGTCGCGCACGGCGCCGTCGCGCATGGTGACGACGCAGCCGAAGCAGATGCCCATCCGGCAGCCGCTCGGCATGAGGACGCCGGCGGCCTCGCCGGCGTCGAGGATCGGGGTGGCCCCGTCGGCGTCGACGACGACGCCGCTGGCCTCGAAGGTCACCGTGCCGCCCTCACCGGGCTCGACCACGCTGGGGCGGAAGCGCTCGACGTGGAGCCGGTCGGCCAGGCCGGCGTCGGCCCAGTGCGCCTCGGCGGCGTCGAGCAGGCCGGTGGGGCCGCAGACCCACACCTCGCGCTCGCGCCAGTCGGGGACGAGGTCGTCCAGCGAGGCGAGGTCGAGGATCCCGTCCACGTCGTCGTGGTTCTCGTGCAGCGTGAGCCGGCTCGAGGCGGCATACCCGCGCAGCTCCTCACGGAAGATGACGTCGGCCTCGGTCGGCGCGCAGTGGACGTACGCGACGTCGGGCAGCTCAGCGAGGGAGTTGCGCAGCATGCCGATGACCGGCGTGATGCCGGAGCCGGCGGTGAGGAACAACGTCTTCGCGGGCGGCGCCTGCGGCAGGGTGAAGTCGCCGGTCGCCTGGTCGAGCATCACGAGGGTGCCCGGCGTGGCCGCGCGGACCAGGTGGTTGCTCACCTTGCCGTCGGGGATGGCCTTGGTGGTGATGCTGACCAGGCCGTCCGAGGCGTCGGCGCGGTGGGTCAGCGAGTAGGCACGCCAGTGGCGGACCCCGTCGATGTCGATGCCGATCCGGATGTACTGGCCGGGCCGGTGGCCGAGCCAGCCCTTGCCCGGACGGATCGTGATGGTCGCGGCGTCGGCGGTCTCGTGGGCGACGGAGACGATCCGGCCGCGCAGGTCGGCGCCGGCGCGCAACGGGTCGATGAGGTCGAGGTAGTCGGCGGGCACGAGCGGGGTCGCGATGGCCTCGGCGACCTTGCGCGCGCCGTCGAGGAGTCCGGCCAGGCGCGCGGGACGCCGGCTCGGAGCGAGGCGGTTCAGCGTTGCAGTCACGTACGCCAGCGTAACCTACGTTTGCGTAGGTTACGAGTCCGTAGGTCGTGACGTGTGGCACTCCGGGCGGTTCAGGGGTGCGCCAGCACCTCGGTCAGCCGTGCCCCGAACTCCACGGACCTCCCCGGCCACGGGCCCTGCGCACTGGCGAACCCACCGTGGTGGCTGGGGAACACCGTCACCGCCAGCCCGAGCTGGTCGGCGACCCCGCGGGCGGTGCGCGCCGTGATCGCGTCGCCGGTCTCCTCCCCCACGGCGAGCACGAGGCGGGGCGTCGCGCGCCGCAGCGCGTCGAGGTCCGGCCGGGTCCGCGTCACGTCGTGCGAGCGCGTGGACAGGAGCGGGTCGTCGCGGGACCCGTCGTCCTCGGTGGGCAGCCCGAACTGGGCCGGGTCGGCCGGCGGCTGCGCGAAGTAGTCCTCGGTGAACTCGCCCTGCCAGTTGGCCATCCTGATGAAGGCGGCCATCCCTGCGCCGAAACCGCGCTCGGCGTAGGCCCGCGCCACCTCGTCGGACGCGCGCGCGGCGGCCTCCGCGTCGGGGAGGGCCCACATGGCCGGCGGCTCGTGCGCGACCACGGTGGCGAGGTCGTCGGGGTGGGTGGCCGCCCAGGTGAGCGCCGTCACCGCGCCGCCGCTGCTCGCGAACAGGTCGACCGGTCCGGCGCCGAGGTGCTCGACGAGGGCGTGCAGGTCGGCCGCCTGGTCGACGGGGTTCTGGTCGGTGCGTCCGTCGCGCCGCGTCGTGCTGCGGCCGAGCCCTCGAGGGTCGTAGGTCACCACCGTGCGGTCGGGAAACTCGGCAGCGAGGGCCTCGAAGCCGTCGGCGCACATCGGCTGCCCGATCATGAGCAGCGGCGGACGGCCGTCGGCGGCGGGCAGGGACCCTCGGATGTCGTGGACGAGGTCCACCTCCGGGAGCTCGAGCGTCCGGGTCACGACCGTCGGTGCCTCTGCCATGGGCCCAGCCTGCCAGTGGGTGGGGCGCACGTGAAGAGGGTCAGTGCGAGTCGGTGTCGCCCGCCATGAGCCGGCCGATCTCGGTGCGGTCCGCGTCCTTGCCGGCGACCTCGGCGACGACCCTGCCGCCGTGGATCACGGCGATCCGGTCGGCGAGCGAGAGCACCTCGTCGAGCTCGGCGGACACGAGCAGGACGCCCGCGCCCGCGTCGCGGGCCTCGACGATGCGGCGGTGGATGAACTCGATCGAGCCGACGTCCACGCCGCGGGTCGGCTGGGCAGCCATGAGCAGGCGCGGCTTGGCCGACATCTCGCGGGCGACGACGACCTTCTGCTTGTTGCCGCCGGAGAGCGAGCCGGCGGGCGCCTCGACGTGGGGCGAGCGGATGTCGAACTCGGTCCGCAGGCCCTCCGCGTACTCGCGCACGGCCCCGAAGTCGCGGATGAAGCCCTTGGCGAACGGTGCCTCGTCGAACCGGTTGAGGACGAGGTTGTCGGCGATCGAGTAGCCGCCGACGATGCCGTGCTTCTCGCGGTCCTCGGGCACGTGACCGACGCCGGCGTTGTTGGTGTCGCGGGCGTTGGACCGGGTGATGTCCACCGCGTCGGCGCCCGAGCCGAGGTGCACCGAGCCGCTCACGGGCGGGCGCATGCCGGCCAGGCTCTCGACGAGCTCGCGCTGGCCGTTGCCCTCGACACCCGCGACGCCGACGATCTCGCCGGCCCGCACCTCGAGGTCGAAGCCGTCGACGGCGGGCAGGCCGCGGTCGTCGCGCACGTGCAGGTCCGTGATCGACAGGACCGTCTCGCCGGGGGTGGCCTCGGCCTTGTCGACGCGCAGGACGACGTCGCGCCCGACCATCATCGAGGCCAGCTCGCTCGTCGTCGTCGTGGCCAGGTCGTCGACCCCGCCGACGACCTTGCCCTGACGCAGCACGTAGCAGCGGTCGGCCACGGAGAGCACCTCGCGCAGCTTGTGCGTGATGAAGACGATCGACGTCCCGCCGGCGGCGAGCTCCTTCATGACCCCGAGCAGCTCGTCGGTCTCCTGCGGCGTGAGCACCGCGGTCGGCTCGTCGAGGATGAGCAGGTCGACCTTGCGCGAGAGCGCCTTGAGGATCTCGACGCGCTGCTGGGTGCCGACCGGCAGGTCCTCGACCTCGGCGTCCGGGTCGACCGAGAGGTTGTGCCGGGCCGACAGCTCGCGGACCATCTCGCGGGCACCGTCGAGGTCGAGCATCCCGCCACGGGTGCTCTCGTGGCCGAGCATCATGTTCTCGGCCACCGTCATGACCGGCACGAGCTGGAAGTGCTGGTGGACCATGCCGATGCCGCGACGGATCGCGTCCTTGGGGTCCTTGATCCGGGACGAGTCGCCCTTGATGGTGATCGTCCCGGCGTCCGGTGTCATGAGGCCGAAGATCTGCTTGACGAGGGTCGACTTGCCGGCGCCGTTCTCACCGAGGAGCGCGACGATCTCGCCGCGGTCGACCCGCATCGAGATGTCCTCGTTCGCGCGGACGGTGCCGAAGGCCTTGGAGAGACCCTCGATCTCGAGCAGCGTCTCGCGCGACCCGGCGGCCGCGCGTCCCTGCACTGCGGTGTCGGTCATGTCAGTCGCCCTTCACGAACGGTTGCCCCACGGCGCCAGGCGCCCGGACCCGACCGGCGGCCGCGGCGAGCACGACGAGGGTGAGGACGTAGGGGAGCAGGTTGATGAACTGCTGCGGGATGTCGACGACGTTGCTCGCCTGCAGCTGCGAGGCCGACGCCGACATGAAGCCGAAGAACAGCGCGGCCGCCAGCGCGCGCAACGGACGCCACGCCCCGAAGATGAGGATGGCCAGCGCGAGGAACCCTCGGCCCGAGCTCATCCCACGCTCGAAGGTGCTCGTCGCCTCCATGGAGAGGTAGGCGCCGGCGATGCCGGCCAGCGACCCGGCCATGGTGACGTTGAACAGGCGCAGCGCGATGACGTTGATGCCGGCCGTGTCGGCCGCCGAGGGGTACTCGCCGACGGCCCGGGTCCGCAGGCCCCAGCGCGTCCGGAAGAGCAGCACGTGCAGCACGACGGCGATGACGAGGGCGAAGAGCGCGATCGGCCCGTCCGAGAAGAACACCGGCCCGATGAGCGGGATCTTCGACAGCAGTGGCACGTCGAAGTTGGGCAGGCCGCGCGGGATCGTCTTGCCGGACTCGTAGTAGAACGACGTGATCCCGGTGGCGACGATGTTGATGACGACACCGGCGATGATCTGGTCGAGCTGTCCCTTGACCGTCGTGAAGGCGAGGAACGCCCCCATGACGATGCCGGACAGGGCACCGACGATGACGCCGACGACGACGGACTGCGCAGCGGCCGCGGCGAAGAAGCCCGCGAACGCCCCGACGAGCATCTGCCCCTCGATGCCGATGTTCACCACACCCGAGCGCTCACCGATGACGCCGACCATGGCGCCGAGGACGAGCGGCACGGCGAGGAACCAGGCGTTGGAGAACATCGAGACGGCGATGTTGCCGTTGGCGAAGTAGAACGCGTATGCCGCGATGAGGACGACGACGGACGTCCCGACCCACACCTTGTTGCGGTTCAGCCACTCCATGTCAGGACCCCCAGCTTCCGGCGAGCTGCGTCTGTTTCACCGCGTGGCGGCGGAAGATCCACTTCGCCAGCACGGGCAGCGACACCATGAGCAGCGTGATGGCCAGCAGGACGTCGACGACCTCGGGGCGGATGCCGAGCTCGAACTGCAGCGTCGGGGCGCCGGCCCGCATGCCGCCGACGAGCAGGGCCGCCGGGATCGTCCCCAGCGGGTTGCCCCGGGCGAGCAGTGCGATGGTGATGCCGTCGAAGCCGAGCGAGCCGGCGATGCCGTTCTGGTAGCGGTACGGCTCGATCTGGAGCAGCTCGAACGCCCCGGCGAGGCCGGCGAGGCCACCTGACATCGCCATGGCGATGAGGGTCGACTTCGTCGCCGAGATGCCGGCATACCCGGCGGCGAACTTGTTGCGTCCCACGGTCTGGAGCTCGAAGCCCAGGGTGGTGCGGCGCAGCATCCAGGCGACGAGGACCGCGAGGAGCAGCGCGACCGGCAGGCCCCACGGCAGCACGCCGAGCGGCGCCAGCCGCGCTCCCTCGGGCACGGCCCGCGAGGCGGGGAACGGCTGCGCCGGGTCGGCGAGCGGGCCGCCGTTGATGAGCCAGTCGATGATGCCCACGGCGATCGAGTTGAGCATGATCGTGGAGATGACCTCGTGGACGCCACGGGTGGTCTTGAGCAGGGCGGCGATCGAGGCCCACATCGCACCGAACAGGACGGCGACGACGACCGCGGCGACGACGAGCAGGGGCCCGGGCAGGTCGCGCAGCGCGTAGCCGACCCATGCGGCGCCGATGCCACCGGCCATGAGCTGGCCCTGGCCACCGATGTTGAAGAGCCCGACCTTGAGCGGGATCGCGACCGCGAGGCCGACGAGGATCAGCGGCGTCGTCTTCTGCAGGGTCGCGAGCAGACCGCTCTGCGTGAGGAACGAGTGCTCGAAGAGCCGCTGGTAGGCGTAGGTCGGGTTGTAGCCCTGCGCACGGATGAGGATCGCACCGATGGAGAAGGCCAGCACGACGGCGATGAGCGGGACGACGATCGCCTGGTGCCGGACGAGGAAGCCGAGCACCCCTGTCGGGGGCGGCGGCGCACCGCGCTCCGCGACGACGGGGACCGCCGGCGGCGCCTCGGCGGGGGCGTCCTGCGAAGGCTCCTCGGGCGCCGGGGGCGCACCCTTCGCCGGCGGACGGGCGGGGTCAACCATGACTCTCCGTGGTGGTGGGAACGGAGGAACGGGTGCCCTCCGGAGAGGGCACCCGTTCCGTCGAAATCATGCTCGGACTGTAGCGGACCGGGTCACCGGGCCGACGGTGTCGGCGGCTCCGGTGCAGCACCGTGCGCAGTGCCGAGCGGGTGGTGCAGGTCAGGCGACCTTGAGCGACCCGTCCTCGAGCTGCTTGACGATGTCGGCGACCTTGGTCTTGACGTCGGCGGGGATCTTGGAGTCGAAGTCGTGGTACTCGGAGAGGCCGGTCTTGCCGACGAAGTTGCCGCCCTTGATGGAGCCGTCCTTGGCCTGGTTCAGCAGCTCGGCGGTGCCGTCGGTGAGCTTCTTCTCGGCGGAGGTGATGAGGCACGGGTGCGCCTCGGGGACGGTCTCCCACTGGTCGACGTCGACGCCGATGCAGAAGATCGACTCGCCTGCACCGGAGGTCTTGGCGGCCTCGCCGAGGGCGCCGTTGCCGGTGCCGCCGCCGGCGCCGAAGATGAAGTCCGCACCCTGCGCGAGCATCTTCTTGGCCTCGCCGGCGCCCCACGGGGAGTCGGAGAAGGCGTTGTCGCCGGCCGGGTGGTAGACCTTCGCGACCGTGACCTTGGGGTTGGCGGCCTTGGAGCCCTGCTCGTAGCCCTTGGCGTAGTTCTGGGTCGGGGGGATCTCCTGACCGAGGACGACGCCGATCTTGTTGGTCTTGGTCATGAGCCCCGCGAGGTAGCCCGCGGCGTAGCCGGCGTCGGCCTCCGGGAAGATCAGGCCGGTGACGTTCGGGGCGGTGGCCTTCTCGTCCTGGAACTGGTCGACACCGATGAACTTGACGTTGGGGTTCGCCTTGGCGGCGGTCACCGTGGCCTCGGCCATGAGGAAGCCGACCGTGACGATGGCGTCGTACTTCTGGTCGGTGAACTGCTTGAGGTTGTTCGCGTAGTCCTTGGCGTCCTTGGTCTCGATGAACTTGGTCTGGACACCGTCGCCCTCGAGCTTCTTGACGCCCTCCCACGCGGCCTGGTTGAAGTTCTTGTCGTCGACCGAACCGGTGTCGGTCACGAGGCCGATGCAGAAGACGTCCGCCGAGGAGCAGTCCTTGGGGGCGGCCGAGCTGCCATCTGAGCTGGTGTCGCCGGTGCTACCGCCACAGCCAGCGAGAACGAGGGCGAGGGCGGCGGGGGCCGCGACGAGGAAAGGCTTGGCCTTCATAGGGGTCTACTCCTTGGGGGTGTGCAGGATGCCCCCGAACTGTAGCCGCCCGCCTCGCACCGTGAGACGGCCTTGCGAAGTCGTTGCCGTCTCGTTACTGGCGGGTCAGCGTGGCGATCTCGACGGCATACTCCGGGAAGCTCTCAGTCAGCGCAGCGCGCTCCCCGAGGGTGAAGTGCTGAGGGCGGTATGCCGGGCTGCACCAGCACGAGACCAGACTCCAGTCCCCCATGGTCGCGGCCCCCTGCCACACCCCCCGCTTGACGAGCACCTGCCGTCGCCGGCGGCCGAGCAGGCTCAGGCGGCCGTGGTTGCGCCTGCGGCCCTCGCGCAGCCGGAGCAGGGCGACGGGTGCGCCGTCGAGCCACTGCCAGCCCTCGTCGACGGTGAGCCGGTGCATCGCCGAGAACCCCTCGGGCCCCGCCGTGAGCAGGACGAGGACGGAGGAGAGCTCCTGGGTGCGCGGGCCCTCGACGTAGTAGGCGCCCTCGTCCGGGAGCGGCTTCATCCCCAGCTCGTCGATGATCTGCTCGGCGGTGCGCATGCGGGTCAGGCTTCCTGGGCGGCGAGGGCGGCGGCTGCTGCGTCGCGAGCCCGGGTGCGACACCGCTCGAGCAGGTGGCGCGTGTCCAGCAGGGTGCTGCGGCGCTCGCTGACGACGATCCTGCCATCGACGAGGACGTGGCTGACGTCGCCCCGGCCGGCGGCGTGGACCAGCAGCGCTGCGACGTCGTGCACGGGCGTGAGGTGGGGCTGCTCCAGGTCGAGGAGGACGAGGTCGGCCCGCTTGCCGACCTCGATCGAGCCCAGGAGCCCGTCCAGGCCGAGGGCTGCGGCGCCGTCGATGGTCGCGGCCCGCAGGACCGCCGTGGCGTCGACGTCGGGCCGGCCGCTCGTGAGGGCGGCGAGGTGGGTGGCCTGACGCATCACCTGCCACATGTCGAGGTCGTTCGAGCTCGCGCAGCCGTCGGTCCCGATCCCCAGGCGTATGCCGTCCGCCCGCCAGCGCTCCCAGTCCAGTCCCCCGAGGCGAGCTTGAGGTTGGAGCCGGGGCAGTGCGCGACGGAGGCACCCGACCCGGCGAGGTGCGCCCGGTCCGAGGCCGAGAGGTGCACCCCGTGCCCCGCGACGACCCGGGGGCGGGCCGGGTCGGTGACGCCGTTCGGGGTCCCGAGGACTCCTGCGGCGACGAGGAGCTCCGTGGGGGAGGCGCCCAGCCGGGCGACGACGTCGGCGTTCTCGGCGGCGTTCTCCGAGACGTGCGTGTGCAGGACCGGGGCCAGGCCGTTCGGCTCCCGGTCCGCGACCTCGGTGAGGACCCGGGCCACCTCGGCGAGGTGCTCGACCGAGCACGTGTAGGTGCTGTGCGGCATGGCGGCGACCGGCACCAGCGGCCCGCCGGCCCCGCGCAGCACCTGCGGCCAGGCGCGCAGGCCGGCGATGCGCTCGTCCCAGGAGAGCCCGTCGGGACCCGGGCCGAAGAAGAAGGTCGGTCCACCGACGTGGCGCGACCCGGCCGCGACGGCGCCGCGGTGCGCCGGCTCGTGGTGGAAGTACATGTCGAGCTGGGTGGTGCAGCCGGCGAGCAGCGACTCGAGCGCTCCCAGGGTCGCGCCGAGCTCGACCGTCTCCGGGTCCATCACCGCGCCCTCGGCGGCCCAGACCCGCGCGAGGAAGCCCTGGAGGTCGACGCCCTCGGCGATGCCGCGCAGCAGGGTCATCGGCAGGTGGGTGTGCAGGTTGACCAGGCCCGGCAGGGCGAGGTGCCCTCGGCCGTCGATGACGACGTCCTTGCGGCTCCCGACGGCACCGTTCCCCGCGCCCGGGCCGACGGCCGTGATCACGCCGTCCTCGACCACGACGGACACGTCCCGCAGCACCGTGTCCTGCGGGTCGACCGTCACGACGAGGGCGAGGTCGCGGACGACGACTCGGCTCATGCGTCGTCCTCGACGGCGAGGACCGCCCGGGTGTGGACCAGCTCGTCGAGGACCGCGAGGACGCGCGGCACGCCGGTCCCCATCACGGCCTCGATCTCCTCCATCGTGATCGGCTCCTCGGGCCGCACGCCTGCTGCCGGGTTGACGACGAGGCTGATGGCGGCATACCGCAGGCCTGCTTCCACGGCCAGGGTCACCTCCGGGACACCGGTCATCCCGACGACGGTGCCGCCGGCGAGGGCGGCCAGGCGGATCTCGGCGGGCGACTCGAAGCGTGGCCCGTCGAAGCACGCGTAGACGCCGCCGTCGACGACCGTCTCGCCGGCGGCGCCGGCGGCGTCGAGGAGCTCACGCCGCAGGACAGGGTGGTACGCGTGCGTCATGTCGGTGTGGACGACGCCCCCGGCTCCCTCGTTCTCGAAGAAGGTCGTCTCGCGTCCCCGCGTCAGGTCGAGGAAGTCGTCGACGCAGACGAGGTCACCGGGCTCGAGGTCCGGGTCGATCCCGCCGGTGACGTTGACGGCCACGACGTCACGGACCTCGAGGTCGGCGAGGGCGCGGATGAGCGCGCGGTGGTCGATGCGGTGCGGAGGGACGACGTGCCCGACGCCGTGCCGGGGGACGAAAACGACGGGGAGCCCGTGCCAGGTGCCCCGGGTGAGCGCCACCTCCCCGTATGCCGTCCGCACCCTCTCGTGGACCACCTCGTCGAGCGCGTCGATCGAGGCGAAACCGGTGCCGGCGACGACTCCCAGCGGCTGGCGGCTCACGGGCGCCACCGTACCGGTGGTGCGAGGATGCGTCGCATGAGGAGGCGGGTGGCGGTCGCGGCGACGGGTCCGGCGTCGCTCGCCGCCGGGCAGGCGGTGGTCGCCGACGGGGGCAACGCCGTCGATGCCGCCATCGCCGCCGCCGTCACGTCGATGAGCACCGAGCCGGGGATCGTCAGCCTCGCGGGGGGCGCCTTCGTCACGGTGTGGCCGCCGTCGGGCGACCCGGTGGTGCTCGACGGCAACGTCGTCATGCCCGGGAGGGGGCTGCCGCGAGAGGCGTTCGGCGGTGGCGTCCGTGAGGTCGTCACGGACTACGGCGGCGGCGTGACGATGCATGCCGGCCACGGCTCGGTCGCCGTCCCCGGCGCCCTGACGGCGTGCGAGACGGCGGTCGCCCGGCACGGGTCGCGGCCGTGGTCCTCGGTCGTCGAGCCGGCCGCCGCGGCCTGCCGTGACGGGTACCCGATCGGTGGCGCAGCCGCCCGCTACCTCGCGATCGTGGGAGACGTCCTCTTCGGCGACGACGACGGAGCGCGGGCGGTGACCCGCCGGGTCGACGGCTCGCCGTTCTCCGCCGGGGACCTCGCCCGCAACGCCGAGCTGGCCGACGTCCTCGACGAGGTCGCCCGGGCGGGAGCCTCCCTCCTCACGACCGGCGACGTGGGGCGGACGCTGGTGAGCGAGATGGCTGGGAACGGTGGGCTGGTCACGGAAGCCGACCTCGCGGCATACGAGGTGCTCGTCCGCACACCGCTGAGGCGGGCGGTGGGCGACTGGGACATCGCGGTCAACCCGCCCCCGTCGGTGGGTGGGCCGATGCTCGCGGTCATGCTCGGCGAGCTGGCCCGCGCGGGCTCGCCCTCGTGGGACGACGTCCTCCGGATCCAGCGCGCGGTGCTCGCCTACCGGGTCTCGGTCCACGACCACTCGCGCGACCTCGAGGCGGACGGTCACGAGCTGCTCGCCTCGGTCGACCGGCACGGGCTGGCAGGTCTGCCGACGTCCGCGTCCACGGCCCACATCTCCGCGGTCGACAGCGACGGGCTGGCCTGCGCGGTGACGATGTCGAGCGGCTACGGAGCAGGGGTCACCGTCGCCGGGACGGGCCTGCTCCTCAACAACGCCCTCGGGGAGCCCGAGCTCAACCGGCTGGGGCTGCACGCCCTCGAGCCGGGCACGCGGCTGGCGTCGAACATGGCCCCGACGGTGGGCAGGACCTCCGACGGGCGGGTCCTGGCGGTCGGGTCACCGGGTGCCGACCGCATCACCACCGCGCTGATGCAGGTGCTCGACCAGCTGTGCCTGCAGGGCGCCGACCTCGACACGGCGATCCGGGCGCCGCGGATGCACGTGCGCTTCGGGACCTCGGGCGCCGCGCTCGTCGAGCACGAGGCCGACCCGGAGATCGCGCTCGCGGTCATCCGCGCCGGACTGCCCGGCCTCGACCACGGGGACCTGTCGATGTACTTCGGCGGCGTGGGTGCGGCCCACCGCGACCGCGACGGTGGGCTCAGTGCCGCCGGGGACCCCCGGCGCGAGGCGGCGGTCGGCGTCGCCTAGCGGGTGGCGCCGGGGACCATCCACCGGTCGGTGCGCACGCGCGCCCACATGAGGACCCCGCGGATGGCCATGAAGCCGGTGAACGCCAGCCACAGCCAGGTCACCGCGTTGCTCGTGCCGCGCTCGGAGTCGCCCTCGAGGAGCCAGTCGCCGAGCAGGTGGACCCCGAGGATGAGCGGCAGGTAGGCGAGCAGGTTGCCGAGCATCGCCCGCGCCAGCCAGCGCCCGTCGCCGGCGCCGATGAGCACGCCGTCGATGACGAAGACGTAGCCGCTGAGCGGTTGCGACAGGGCGACCACGAGAAGCGCGGCCCCGATGGCGGCGCGCACCTCCGGGTCGCCGGTGAACACCTGCGGCAGCACGGTGTGGAGCAGGAGCACGAGCACCCCGAGGGCGGCGCCGCCGATGACGCCCCACCGGATCATCAAGGTCGTCGTGGACCGGGCGCGCTCGAGGTCGCCGGCGCCGAGGGCCTTGCCGGTGAGGGCCTGGGCCGCGATCGCGATGGCGTCGAGGGCGAAGACGAGGAAGCTCCAGATGGTCGCCGACACCTGGTAGGCCGCGAGCGGCACGTCCCCGAGGCCGGCCGCGACCCACGTGGTGACGAGGAGGACGGCGCGCAGCGCGAGCGTGCGCACGAGCAGCGGTATGCCGGTCCGCGCGGCTCCGAGGATCCGTCCGGGGTGGGCGCGCAGGGTGACGGCGTGGCGGCGGGACTCCCGCACGAGGACGACGACGAGGGCCGCCGCCATGCCGGTCTGGGCGATGACGGTGCCGAGGGCGGAGCCGGCGATGCCCCAGCCGAACCCGTAGACGAAGAGCACGTTGAGGGCGATGTTGCTCGTGAAGCCGAGGGCGCTGGCCGCGAGCGGGGTCTTCGTGTCCTGGAGCCCCCGCAGGACACCGGTGGTCGCGAGGACGACGAGCATCGCGGGGATGCTGATGGCGGAGATGCGCAGGTAGGTCACGGCATGGCCCAGCGCCTCGGGCGACGCGCCGAAGAGCCGGCAGATGGGTCCGGCGAGCATGGCGACGAGGACGGCGGTCACGGCGCCGAGGCCGACGGCGAGCCAGGTGCCGTCGATGCCGGCGGCGATGGCACCGTTGCGGTTGCCGGCCCCCAGCTGCCGGGCGACGACCGAGGTGGTGCCGTAGGCGAGGAAGACGAAGACGTTGGCCGCGGTGAGGAGCATCGCGCTGGCGACACCGAGGCCCGCGAGCTGCGGGGTGCCGAGGTGGCCCACGATGGCGGAGTCGGTGAGGAGGAACAGCGGCTCGGCGACGAGGGCGAGGAACGCGGGGAGGGCGAGCCGCAGCACCTCGCGGTGCTGGGACTGCTCGGCCGGCGTCGTCACGGAGCGAACCTAATCCGTCGCCGGGGCCGGTCCGTGAGCCACGCGGCCGCCGCCGACCTGTCCGGCGAGGGGTGTCGGGTCGCGAGCGGGCGGCATACGCTGAACGCATGTGCCGAAACATCCGTCAGCTGCACAACTTCGAGCCTCCCGCCACGGACTCCGAGGTGTATGCCGCCGCGCTCCAGTACGTGCGCAAGGTGAGCGGGGCGACCAAGCCGTCGCAGGCCAACCAGGACGCGTTCGACGCGGCGGTGCGCGAGGTCGCGAACGCGACCCAGCACCTGCTGGACCACCTCGTGACGACGGCGCCGCCGAAGGACCGTGAGGTCGAGGCGGCCAAGGCCCGTGCACGCTCCGCGGAACGCTACGGACGCGCCGGCTGATTGCTCTCGAACTGTCGCGCGTCAGGGCTTGACGCGCCCGGGTTACCGCGTGGTATTGGGGCGTGGGGGTGGCCCGACAGGGCCGGGCGGGCCCCTCCCGGTGAGCGGGTCCATGTGGACAGGACACGCCCGGAACTTTCTTTCCGCACACCGGCGGATCCGCATCCTTGCAGGTCAGCGCCCTGCGTTCGCCGAAGAAAGTTCGTTGTCCACAGGACTGTCCACCGACTGTGCACAACAAGGTCGGGCGTTTTGCACCGTGGGTCCACACGTTGTCCACAGGGGCGAAAGACAGGTCCCGTCGCAGGCCTTAGGTTGGCCCGAGCCGCGCGGGTCCGTGGCGTGTCAGAGGCGGCTGTTGCACTGGGCGACACGGCGTACAGAGGTTCGGACGGAAGGGTGCACGGGTGTCGATCGCTGAGCTCAGCAACGGCTACACCGGCTCCAGCGACGGTCCCTCCGACGACCGGTTGCCGCCCCAGGACCTGGGCGCCGAGCAGTCCGTCCTCGGCTCGATGCTCCTCAACAAGGACGCTATCGCCGACTGCCTCGAGGTGGTCCGGTCGGTCGACTTCTACCGGCCCGCCCACGAGCTGATCTACGACGCGGTCCTCGACCTCTACGGGCGCGGTGAGCCCGCAGACGCGATCACCGTCGCCGACGAGCTGTCCAAGCGCGGCGACCTCACCCGCGTCGGCGGGCAGGCCTACCTCCACCAGCTGATCCAGTCGGTGCCGACGGCTGCCAACGCCGGCTACTACGCCGAGATCGTCCACGAGCGTGCGGTGCTGCGCCGGCTCGTCGAGGCCGGGACACGCATCGTCCAGATGGGCTACGGGCAGGGCGAGGGAGACATCGACGACATCGTCAACCGCGCCCAGGCCGAGGTCTACTCGGTCGCCGAGAAGCGCGGCGGCGAGGACTACCACCAGCTCGGCGAGCTCCTCAACGCGACGATGGAGGAGATCGAGGCAGCCGCCGGCCGCACCGACGAGATGATCGGGGTGCCGACCGGCTTCATCGAGCTCGACAACCTCACCCACGGTCTGCACGCCGGCCAGATGATCGTCATCGCAGCTCGACCCGCCGTCGGGAAGGCCCTCGCGCTCGATACTCCACTTCCCACTCCCACGGGCTGGACGACCATGGGCGCGTTGGCGGTCGGTGACCAGCTGCTCGACGCGTCAGGGCGTCCGACGCGCGTGGTTGCAGCGACGGAGGTCATGACGGGACGACCGTGCTATGAGGTCGAGTTCTCCGACGGGTCGGTGATCGTCGCCGACGCGCAGCACCAGTGGCTGACGGACACCCGAGCGTCGAGGAAGTCGTTCCAAGCGTCGCGCGACGGGGTGAACAGGACTCGAAACCAGAAGACCTGTGCCGCCGTTCGAACCACCGAAGAGATTGCCGCGACCCTGCGGACAGCCACGTCTGAGGCGCGGCTGAACCACTCGGTGGCCCTCGCTGAGCCCCTTCAGCTCCCCACGGCGGATCTCCCGCTGTCGCCCTACGTCCTCGGTGCATGGCTGGGTGACGGGACCACGGCGGCGGCCCAGCTCACGACGGCCGACGACGAGATGGTGATGCTTCTCGAGGCGGAAGGGCTCGTTGTCACTTCGACTGCTGCCACGATGCGCTACTCGCTGCGGCTCCCCGTGGAGGAGGTCAGCGCCCGCCTCTGTGTCGTGTGTGGCGCGCAGTTCGTTACTCGCACGAACGCCGTCAAGACCTGCGGCCGGTCCTGTGGTGGTCGTTCCAAGGGCACCGACCGCCTGGTGGCCCGATGTGTGGACTGCGGTGCGGCCTGCACCGGCCTACGCCAGTGCCAGGAGTGCCGCGCGGACCACGGAACAGTGGTCGCCCTGCTGCGCAAGATCGGGGTGCTGGGTCACAAGCACATCCCTGCGGCGTACCTGCGAGCGAGCGAGGCCCAACGCCGCGCATTGTTGGCGGGGCTCCTGGACACCGACGGGACGGTGACGGCTGGCGGGTGCCCACAGTTCACGACCACCGATGCTCGCCTGGCCGACGATGTCTGCGACCTGCTTGCAGGCCTTGGCTATCGCTTCGGGGTCAGCCGCAAGGACGTGCGAGGTCGGACGGAATCCTCGTCCACGGCATTCACGATCACCTTCTCCTCGGACGAGGACGTCTTCCGACTCTCGCGCAAGAAGATTCGTCACAAGGAGCTGCGGACGCGCACCTTCCAACGGCGCAACTCCCGGTTCATCGTGGACGTTCGCGCCGTCGACTCGGTGCCCGTCCGCTGCGTCGAGGTCGACAACACCGATCACCTGTATCTGGCTGGTCGCTCGATGATCCCCACCCATAACTCCACGCTGGGGATCGACATCGCGCGTGCGGCGGCGATCAAGCACGGCATGGCGACCGCCGTGTTCTCGCTCGAGATGAGCCGCACCGAGATCACCATGCGCATCCTCTCCGCCGAGGCGACCATCCAGCTCCAGGACCTCCGCAAGGGCCTCAAGGGCCAGGAGCAGTGGAACAAGCTCGCCCGGATCATGGGCAAGATCTCGGACTCGCCGCTCTTCATCGACGACTCGCCGAACATGTCGCTGATGGAGATCCGAGCCAAGTGCCGCCGCCTCAAGCAGCAGCACAACCTCAAGATGGTCATCATCGACTACCTCCAGCTGATGAGCTCGGGCAAGAAGGTCGAGTCCCGCCAGCAGGAGGTCGCCGAGTTCTCCCGTGCCCTCAAGCTCCTGGCCAAGGAGCTCGAGGTGCCGGTCATCGCCATCTCGCAGCTGAACCGTGGTCCCGAGCAGCGCACCGACAAGCGCCCGCAGATGTCCGACCTCCGCGAGTCCGGGTGCCTGCCTGCCGAGACGCGAATCCTGCGGGCTGACACCGGAGCCGAGACGTCGATCGGCGAGATCGCCAGGTCCGGTGAGAAGGACCTCACGGTGTGGGCGCTCGATGACGGGCTCCGCTACACCAAGCGCACGATGACGCACGCCTTCTCCACCGGCGTCGCACCCGTCTTCCGGCTCACGCTGGCGTCCGGCAAGACGGTTCGGGCGACGGAGAACCACCCCTTCCACACCTACGAGGGGTGGAAGCCGTTGGCGTCACTGCGATCGGGAGACCGCGTAGCCGTTCCGCGTCACGTGCCGTCACCGCTCCTCGTCAGTGACTGGGCGGACTCCGAGGTGATCATGCTGGCCCACCTCATCGGCGACGGATCGTTCGTGAAGCGTCAGCCGATCCGGTACGCAAGCATCGACGAGGCCAACCTGGACGCCGTGACCAAGGCTGCCCTCGTCTTCGGGATCTCGGCCGTGCGCGATGAGTATGCCGCTGCGCGCTGCACCACGTTGAGGCTCCCGGCCCCGTTCCAGCTGGCTCGGGGCCGGCGCAACCCGATCGCGGAGTGGCTCGACGAGCTGGGTCTCTTCGGGGCCCGGTCACACGAGAAGTTCGTTCCCTCGGACGTGTTCACCCTGCCGAAGGAGCAGATCGCCCTCTTCATCCGGCACCTCTGGGCCACGGACGGTTCTGTGACGGTTCAGAAGAACGGCCGAGGGGGGCGGGTCTACTACGCCTCGACCTCGCGCCGGCTCGTCGACGATGTGTCGCGCCTGCTCCTCCGGTTCGGCATCCAGACCCGCGTGCGTGTCACCAAGAAGGCCGGCTATCGCGACGGGTACACCCTCGACATCTCGGGCGTGGACAGTCAGCGCCGGTTCCTCAGGGAGATCGGTGTCCATGGAGCGCGGGGCGTCGCTGCCGAACGTCTGCTCCAGATCGTCCTCGAGATCACCGGCAACACCAATGTGGACACCGTCCCTCGGCAGGTGTGGGATGACGTGCGGGACTCCATGTCCGAGAGGGCCATGACGACCCGCGAGCTCCAACGTGCGTTGGGCACGCAGTACTGCGGTTCCGCCCTCTACGCCAGCAACCCTTCACGACAGCGGCTGGCGAAGGTTGCCGAGGTGCTCGACGATGCAGCTCTGGAGCTGATGGCCGTCAACGACGTGTTCTGGGACTCGGTGGTCGCGATCGAGCCCGACGGCATCGAAGAGGTCTACGACGCGACCGTCCTCGACTGCCACAACTTCATCGCGAACGGCATCTCCGTGCACAACTCGATCGAGCAGGATGCCGACCTCGTCATCCTGCTCCACCGCGACCGCTCCGACCCCGAGCGCGACGGCGAGGCCGACGTCATCGTGGCCAAGCACCGAAACGGCCCGACCGCCGACCTCGTCCTCGCCTTCCAGGGCCACTACAGCCGCTTCAGCAACATGGCCAAGGACGGCGGCTTCTGACGACACGAGGAGATTTTGCGTTCTCGTCCCAGAAATCACATTTCGACGCAATGTCCGACGGACCTGTGCAACGACACCGGAGTGTCACCGCTCGCGACATCGAGTGTCACCAGTGACGACACGGAAGTGTCACCGGTCAAGGGACCACCCGCAACCGTGGACAGCACCAACACGACCGGCGCTCGACCCCGCACAGTCGGCGTGCAGCGCCAAGGCCGATGGGAGGTTGTCGGCTCCGCATCGGCATCCCTGATCGATCAGCCGGAGGAGCGCTCGGACGCATGTCACCGGTGACGGAACGTGGCACTATCGCCAAGGGACACGACGAGGCCCCGATCCGCCGCATCGGGGCCCTGTCTGGTTCGTGAGGAGAACGCGGATACGTCTCTCGGCAGCAGTTGGCACGGGGGACGGTGCAGAATCAGGCGGTCGGAACCAGCCCCAACAGTCCTTCCTCAGGCCGAGAGAACACGGAGACACGATGCGGATCTTGGTCACGGGCGCGACCGGATACGTTGGCGGCAGGTTGGTGCCTCTGCTGGTGGATCTCGGGCACGCCGTGCGCACCACGACGAGCGACCCCGCCCGGTCACAGCCGTGGTGGCACGACCGAGTCGAGACCGTCGTGATGGACGCACTGGAGGACGATCAGGTCGCGTCGGCGTGTGACGGCATGGACGCGGTGTACTACCTCATCCATGGCATGGGTGGTGATGACTTCGTCGAAGCGGATCGAAAGGCCGCCGCCAACTTTGCCCGTGCAGCGACGGCGCACGGCGTATCCCGAGTCATCTACCTGTCGGGGTTCGTTCCCGACGTCGCAGACGACGACCTGTCCGAGCACATCACATCCCGCCGCGAGGTTGAACGCATCCTCGCGGAGTCGACCGCCACCGTCATCGTCCTGCGTGCAGCCATCCTCCTCGGAAGCGGCTCCACATCCTTCGAGATCATCCGCCAGGTCAGCCAGCGGATGCCCGTGCACACGGTCCCGTCCTGGATGAATTCGCTCGTGCAACCCATCGCGGTCGTCGACGTCCTTGAAGCGCTGACAGGCGCCCTCGACTACGACGGCCCTTCCCGGCACTTCGACGTCGGCGGACCAGACCGGCTGCGGTACGCGGATCTGCTTGCCGCGTACACCGAACACGCGGGTTTGACCCGGCCGCAGGTCACAGTCCCGCCGCTGCCGACCGCACTCGTAGGCACACTCGTCGGAAGCCTCACTGACGTCCCACGAGCCACCGTCGAAGCCCTCACCGAAAGCCTGCACCACGACATGGTCGCCACCGAGGACGAGTTCCGCGCCCTGCTGTTGCCACGTGGGTATCACCTGATCGGCCTGGAGGAGGCATTCCACAGATCCCTCGCCACCCCAACCACGGATGCCGAGCACGCGGACCCCATGGGTCCGATGCCGCAAGACCCCGCTTGGGCGAGCGGCGGCGACGATCGACCCGTCCTCGCCAAAGTGGCTGACGCCGTCAGGGACGTTCTCTAGCCACCGCTGTGGACAAATGACATGAGGTGTCACCGGTGACAGTTGATGTCGCCGGCGGTAACACTCCCATGTCGCTACACACGACTTTGAACCGAAGTTCACGACTTGTCGCGGTTTGTGGCGAGGTGGCGGCGTTGGACTCATACGTGGCGGACGACATCAATGTGTGGAGGGTGGCCGACCTGCGCGCCTTCGCCGAGTCGCATCCGAATGCTCCGACGGTCGTGGTCTTGACCAGCACCTTGACTGTGACGTCAGCGGCCGAGTCGACCATGGTCTGACGGGTGGCGCCACCTTGGCTGCTGTGAGTCGGCCAGCCTGGTGAACGAGGAAGGCGGCCCCACCTCGCCGCCCCCAACGGCCCGGCGCAGCGGGGGTCGCTTCCGCGACCGTCACGGCGCGGCCCCCCCGGCTCCGCATCGTCCGCCGGAGTCGGGGGCCGCTGCCTCCGACCCTATGGCTCCGGCCTACAGGACTCCTTGAAGCGTCCTAGTCTTGGTCGAGAACGACTCGACCCTCCTCCGTTCTCCGGAGATGACGATTCTGTGCACGACGGGATGTAGATGGCCGGCGCTAAGCGTTCATTCAAGCCTCTGGATGCCAGCATCGCGAATGCTTTGGCGGCCCTGCGCAGCGGCGACATCACGGCCGTTTCGCTCACTCGGTGCCATCTGGATCGCATTGAGACCTTTGACCGTGGCGCGGGCGGGCTGAACTCCATCGCGGTGCTCAATCCGGACGTCATGGTCGAGGCCGCTGAGTCAGACCGACGCTGGCGTGCAGGCATCCCGAGGGCACTCGAAGGGGTGCCCTACACGGTGAAGGACTCCTACTGTGTCAAGGGGCTGACGGTCGCGGCTGGCTCACCGGCGTTCGAGCACTTGGTCGCCCGCCAAGATGCGTTCTGCGTCGAGAAGCTGCGTGGGGCCGGCGCCGTGCTCATCGGGAAGACCACCATGCCGCCCATGGCCGACGGCGGCATGCAGCGCGGCCTGTACGGACGACCCGAGAGCCCGTACAACCGGGACTTTCTCCCCGCCGCCTACGCATCCGGCTCATCCAGCGGCTCCGGGGTGGCAACCTCGGCGAACTTCGCCATGTTCGGCATGGCAGAGGAGACCGTGTCGTCGGGCCGCAGTCCGGCGTCGAACAACGCTCTGTGCGCCTACACCCCCTCATGGGGTCTCATCTCCATCCGCGGCAACTGGCCGTTGCACCCTGCACGCGATGTCGTGGTGCCGCACACCCGGTCGATGCCGGACATGCTCCGAATTCTCGATGTGCTGGTGCGGGACGATCCTCATACGCGAGGCGACTTCTGGCGCCACCAGAAGGTTCTGGATCTTCCCCGCCCGAGCGAACATCGGCCGGGCTCATACCTTGAGCTGCTCGATCCGCGCGCCTTGCAAGGCAAGCGGCTCGGTGTCCCGGCGGTGTTCCTGAATCAGGACCCGCGAGCGCCGATCGCGATCCGCCCGTCCGTTCTCGACCTGTGGAGAGCGGCCCGTCAGCGCCTCGAATCCCTTGGCGCGGAGGTTCTCGTCACCGACTTCCCGCTCATCGAGAAATACGAACAACCCAGGCGTCCCGGGGTGCCGCACGTGCTCGACCTGCTGCCGGCTACGTGGCCCTCCGCCGAGCAGGAGCATCTTCTGCCGTTCGGCTGGGACGACCTCCTGCGCGTCAACGCCGATCCCACCTGCAGCACCCTCGCCGCCGTCGACCCCCATCAGATCGCGCCCCGCCCACCCGGCACGCTGCCAGACCGGTTCGACGACGAGGCCGACAGATTCGCCAACGCCGTGTCATTCGCCCGCGAAGGCATCCCCGACCCCCGCGGACGCAAGGACTTCGCAGCCGGACTCACCGTTGTGCACTCGTTACGCGAGTCCCTCTTCGAGAACTGGCTTGCCGAGCGGGACCTGGATGCCATCGTGTTTCCCGCGAACGCCGACGTGGGAGCCGCGAACGCCGATGTCGACCCAGCCGCCGCCGACCACGCCTGGTCGAACGGTGTCTACTTCTCTCACGGCAACCTTGCCCTACGTCACCTTGGCATCCCCACTGTGACCGTGGCGATGGGGGTCATGTCCGACATCGGCATGCCGATCGGCCTGACCTTCGCGGCCGCCGCGTACGCAGACCGGGACCTGCTGCGCTTTGCAGCTGCGTTCGAGGCGGGCGGCTCCGGTTCTCTGCGCCGGCCGCCCGCGTCAACCCCGGCGCTCGTTCCCACCACACTGACCTCGACGAGCTGAGCTCGCGGGGCCGCGCGCTGCCAGCGTTGTCAGGGATGCGTGCCGAAAACTCCGCCACGGGTAGGTGTCGGGGTGAGAGGACTCTCATGCGGCTGGTGTCGCATCACTGAGGGGATGAGGGTGGCAGGCAGCTCCTCAGCCGATGAGCAGTACGCCGATCGTGGCGATCGCGAAGACCCAGGCCGTGGACAGGGTAGCGAGAACAACCGGACGTCCACCGAGGGTCTTGACCATGCTGATCCGTACTCCGCAACCCAAGGAGAACATCGCCGCCGACAGGAGGATGGTCTGAGCAATCCTGCCGCCCTCAAGCACCGGCGCGCCGAGCGGCAGAAGTGTCCGGGCGAGCGCTGCCACAAGAAAGCCGCCGACGAACAGGGGCAGCAGGGCAGGACGCTTCCCTGCGACGGGCGCGACCAGACGCCGCCGGGCCAGCCCGATCATCAGGATGACCGGTGCGAGCATGAGGACCCGTGCCAGCTTGACGACAACGGCTGCGGTAAGCGCGCCGCCACCCATGATGCCGCCTGCGGCGACGACTTGGGCCACCTCGTGAATCGACCCTCCCGCGATCAAACCCTGTTCGCGGGAGGTGAGATCCATGACGCCGAGGACGGCTGGGACGACGCCGATCATGGCGGTCCCGAAGACGACGACGAGCCCGATGGCGGAGGCGACGTCCTCCTCTTCCGCCCCGATGGCGCCGTCCACCGCCGCGACCGCCGCAGCGCCGCAGATGGAGAAGCCGCAGGCAATGAGCAGCCGCTGCATCGGCGGCACCCCTAGAGTTCGGCCGATGAGGACGGTACCGGCGATACCGAGTCCCACGATGAGCAGAACCACGAGAATCATCCCGGGGCCCAGCGCGAGGATGTCGCCGAGCGCCAACTGCAGTCCAAGCATCACGATTCCGAGCCGCAAAAGCCGCTTGGCCGCTACCTGCAGGCCGGGGGCCAAGGACTGTGGCACCGTCCACAGGTTCGTCAGAGCGACGCCCAAGACGATGGCCACCAGAAGTGGGCTGACCGCCGGCAGTGCCTGCTGCGCCAGCAGGGCGGCTCCCGCGGCAGCGAAGGCCAGAGTCAGTCCGGGCCAGATGGAGGGGGCTTTCTCGTCGAGCTCGTCACCGGTCACAAGTCCGTCCAGAGCATGTCTCATTCTGGCTCGTGCATTTGCGAACGGAATGTTCTTCCCCGGCCTGTCTGTTCGCAGCATCGACGCTGCCCGCTCCATTCCTCGACGTCACGTGCCCTCACTCAAACGCCCTGACGTCACGTACCTTCCACCAACGGGGGACACCAGGCCCCATTCAGCTCGACTCACGTTGCGTCGCCGCACCGGAAGGCGTTAACGGCACCTGGGGGTCCAGTTGACGCGGGCATACGGACCAGAGCCCGTATGCCGTTCCGCGGGGACGGTGACGTGACCGGCCAGACCAACTGACCCGCCCCGGGGCTCAGTGCCCGGGGCGGGCCAGGTCCTGCTGGTGGCGTCTCAGACGGCGGAGCAGTCCACCGACGCTGCGCCCTCGATCCAGGTGCCGACCATCTGGAACGGCAGCTCGGAGCCGGCCTCGAAGTACTCGAGCCCGGCACCGTTGGCGCCGTTGGGGTTCATGCGCCCCTCGTGCTTCGGGTCGCCGATCGTCATCTTCTCGAAGATCTTGATGCCGACCGGCAGGCCCGCGGCGTGGAGGGCGGCGTAGCCCGCGTCGACGGCGGCGTCGCACTCGGTGACATAGCCCTCGAACCCGGCACCGTCCTGGGCGGTGAGGGGGAACCAGTTGGCCGACGCGGGAGCGTCGAGGCTGTACATGGGGACGAAGCAGTGGTGAGCCATCGCTGGCGCAGCGGCGAGCACGGCTGCCGTTCCGGTGGCGGCGACGGCGAGTCCGGCTCGGCGCAGGGAGCGTCGGGACATCATGGTGTTCCTCCTGGGACGTGCGGCTGGTCCCGTGTGGAGCAGCCGTCTGTGTCCCACCACCGTGCTGCTCCGGCTGTCCCGGGCGACAGGGGCGGGTGTCCCGTCATGTCAGGAACTTCTCCCCGCACCCGGGCACCTTGGCACCCGGGCGGCAGCGTCCCAGGTCCGTCAGTTGAGGATGCGGATCGAGGCGGGCACGCCGCCCCCGCGCTGGACCTCCTCGGTCAGCTCCTGCAGGGCGGTGAGGGCGACGTTCTGCGACAGCGGACCGTGCGAGACCCGGGCGACGCCGAGCTCCTGCTGGCGCGCGAGCGACGGCGTCCCGGGGATCGCGATGGTGGTCAGGCGCTGCGGACCGAAGGCGTCGACGAGGGTGATGATCTCCTCCTCGGTGAGGATCGCCGGCACGAAGACGACGGGGGCCCCGGCATCGAGGTAGGCCTTGCCTCGCTCGACGGCCTCGGCCAGCACGACGGACCGGTCACGGTCGCGTCCGAGGTGGAACGCGTCGGTGCGGGCGTTGAGCACGAAGTCGGGCACCCCCTCGGCGGCCGCGGCGGCCATGACGGCCTCCACCTGGGCGGCGGCCTCGGCCAGGGGCTTCATCTGGTCCTCGAGGTTGGCCCCCACGACCCCGACACCGATGGCCCGGCGGACGGTGTCGGCGGCGTCGCCGTAGCCGCCCTCGAGGTCGGCGCTCACCGGCAGGTCCGTCGCGTCGACGATGCGGCGGCACATGTCGAGCATCTCCTCGACCGGGATGACCTCTCCGTCGGGGTGACCGAGGGTGGCGGCGATGGAGTGGCTCGCCGTCGCGAGCGCCCTCGTGCCGGGTACGTCGGCGACGACCTTGGCGGAGATGGCGTCCCAGACGTTGACGACGGTCAGGAGCTCGGGGGCTCGGTGGAGGGCGAGCAGGTCGGTCGCGCGTGCGGAGGCAGTCATGTCAGGCAACAAAGCGGGAGAGACGGTTCCTATTCCCTTGGCGGTGCCGGCCGCCCCGGCGGTCGAGCCCGTTCAGAGGGCGTCCAGACCGACGCGGCCCTCCTTGAAGGCCTCGACGAAGAGCCGGTAGTCGGTGTGCACCTGCGCGGCATACGCCATCGCCTGCTCGACCACCCACGTCGTGAACTCCGAGCGCCTCCCCGTCAAGGGACCGGCAATCGCCTCCTCGACCTGGAAGGTCACGAGGTGCTGGTCGCTGTCCTCGTCGGAGGCGCAGTGGATCTTGGCCGTGGCCTGCCCCAGCTGTCGCACCACCACACCGATCTCCTCCGGTTCGTCGAGGTCCGACCAGGCCAGTCCCACCTCGTAGGGCGAGATCTCGGACAGGACGAACCCCACACCGTCCATGGTCGTGTGCCCGAGGAGAGAGTCGGTGTGCGCCTGGAGGGCCCGCTGGCTCACCACCGTGCGGTGCGCCTCGTGCTCGAAGGCGGCGTCGATGTCGCCGCTCTCGACGAAGCGGCTCAGCGCCGGCACGTTGGCCTGCTTCATCTGCACGACGACGTCGTTCTCGAGGGCCTGGCTGTGGCCCTCGAGCAGCAGGTTGTAGCTCGCCAGGCCGGCACTCCCGATGCCATGGGTCACGGTGGCCACGACGTCACGCACGTCGTAGAAGACGGGTACCCGGCTGCGCTTGTCCGACGGGATCGTCGTGAGGTAGTCCTCGTACGCTTCCATCACCTGGGCGCGCTCGGCCTTGCCGAGGCGGCGCACTCCCTCCTTGGTGGCGAAGATCCGGTGGTGGTCCTCGACCGTGGTCAGCTCGTCGAGCAGGTCGACCCGACGCACCTCGCGCGCCCGGTGCAGGGCCGTCAGGACGGGGCCGCGCGCGTTCTCGAGCCGGATCGCGAACTCGGTGTCGTCGGGTGTGCTCCGGTAGTGGCCGACCTGGCGCAGGTAGGAGCGCAGGTAAGTCTCGATGAGGGCTCGGACCTCCTCGTCGGGGATCGCCTTCTGCCAGCCGTGCAGGGCCAGCGACGCGGAGAAGCGCAGGAGGTCCCACGTGAAGTGCCCGACGTAGGCCTCGTCGAAGTCGTTGACGTCGAAGACCAGCCGCCCCGCGGAGTTGAGGTAGGTGCCGAAGTTCTCGACGTGCAGGTCCCCGTGGACCCAGATCCGCGAGGACCGCTCATCGACGTAGGGGGCGTCCATCCGGGTGACGTCCCGGTAGAACAGCCCGGCGGACCCGCGGTAGAAGGAGTGCGGGTCGTGCGCCATCCGCCGGAACTTGTGCCGGTATGCCGTCGGGTGCGCAGCCATTGCGTCACCGAACGACTCGCGTAGGACGTCCACGATGATGCGGGTGCGGCTCTCGGACCTCGTCGTCGGCATGGGTCGGACCCTAGTGCGGGAAGTGGCTCAGGACCCCTCGCGCGCGGCCACCCCGTGGAGACGCAGCCGGGTGCGGAGTCGGGTCGGGGCAGCCCAGGAGCAGCCCGGCCGGGGCGTCCGCCCTTTGGGGTGGTGCGACACCCCCGGCACGCATGCGAGATTGGCCCGCATGAGTCCCCTCCAGATCCGCCCCGTCGGGGGCGCCGCCGGCTGCCTCGCGATGATCGCCATCTCCGTCGTCCTGTCGATCCTGCTGACGGTGGTGCTCAACCTCATCGTCCGGTGACCGCGCGTGCGGTAGCGGCTCAGGACGAGCTCGCGCCCGCCCGGGTCACCGACCAGTCGATCGGCTTGCACACGCCGCCGTTGGACTTCTCGGCGGAGCACGCGGTGATCGCGACGTGCAGGTCCATCTCGGCCCGCACCGAGAAGCGGTCACCGGCGCGGCTCGGCGGCGGGTCGATGTGCAGCTCCCCGTCGCCGTCGGCCCACACGTTCATGAAGATGTTGAGCGTCGTCCCGATCTGGTCGGGCTGGACGCCGTGCGGTGACAGGGCGGCGACGAGGTTGGCGAAGCAGCTCGGGTGCGGCGCTCCGCCGAGGTCCGGATAGAGGATGTCGAAGGTCTGCTGGCTGCACGGCGTGAGCAGGAAGTCGTGGGTTCCGCAGGTGTCCTCGACGACCGTGAGCATCGGTCGGCTGCGGTTGCTCCAGAGCCGGCTGCCCTCGCGGAAGCGGATGGTGTTCTCGAAGTCGATGGAGCGGCCCGACGACAGCGTCTCGGCGACGTCGTCGGCGGCGACGCAGTAGAGGTCGCTGACCTGGACCCCGCTCGGGTCGACGACCGTGAGGACGTCGCCGGGGGACAGCCGGACGTGGGTGCCGGTCTGTGGCTCGAGGCGGGTGAAGCCGGGCTGGAGGTCGAGGGTCATGACGTCGAGGATGCCGGGTCGGTGTCGGGAACGACGTCCAGGGGTGCCTGCCACGAGTCGGGAACCGCGCGACCGGAGTACTGACGGGCCTCGGAGATCGTCCCGTGGTCAGCCACCATGGGGTTCACCGAGCCCTGCAGCTCGAAGTCGCGCGACCGGATCGTGTCGCGCATGTGGGCGTAGCGCTCGGTCTGCTTGAGCTGCTCGAACTGCGCGTGCAGGTTGAAGGTGAGGATCGGCCACGGCGCACGCCGGGCGATGCGCGAGGCGTTGGGGTGCAGCCCCACGACGAAGAACGCCGTGCCCCCGATGCTGAACGAGAAGTTGACGTCGTCGGGGTCGCTGGAGACGTCCGGGTTCCACGGGCTGTCGTCGAAGTCGCACAGGTGCTGGAGGGTGCGCCACAGGGCGTCCTCGAACGCCCGCTCGGTCGGGGGCGGCGGGCCGCCGAACGCCGCCATGAGGGACGTGAAGCCGGCGTCCGGGTCGGCCGACTCCCCGAAGTCGCGCAGGGCGCAGTAGACGTCGAAGCTGCTCCTGACGTGCCCGAGCCGGCCGGTCGTGGCGATGTGGGCCCGGTCGCGGTTGAAGACGGCGCGCGCGCCCAGGCACGGGTAGTCGGCGTCGAGCACCCAGGCCCTCATCTGGGCCCGGACGTCGTCCGGGGTGGGTGACGACGTGGCGTCGCTCGGCACGGCAGGTCTCCTCGTGGTCGTGAATCAGCCGCCGCATCGGGTTGGACGGGCGCGCTCACCCTGACCGTAGGCAAGAAGAGCCACGCTCACCACCCCCCTGCGGGTGGCTGGCCACGCGTGGACGCCCCCACTGACGGTGGTCTGCCCCATGCTGGGGTCCATGGCGATGCGCAAGGGAACCAGGGTCAGGTGGACGTGGGGCCGGTCCTCGGCCGAGGGCACGATCGACGAGGTGCACCACGACGACGTCTCGCGCACGACCAAGGGTGAGGAGGTGACCCGGCACGGCACGGACGACAACCCGGCATACGTCATCAGGCAGGACGACGGGACGGTCGTGCTCAAGCTCGCCAGCGAGGTGGAGCGGGCGGACGGGGACTGAGCGGTGGCGGAGGGGCACGCCGTCCACGGCATCGCCGGGCGGCTGCGCCAGTTCGTGGGGCAGCCCGTGCGTTCGCGCTCGCCCAACGGCACCTTCGAGGCCGAGGTCTTCGACCGACGGGTGATCGCCGACGCACAGGCGGTGGGCAAGCACCTGCTCGTCACGGCGGTCGGCGTCGAGCCCACCGTCCACCTGCACCTCGCAATGGACGGCGCGGTGTCCGTCCGGCGACACACGCGCGCGCTCGAGGGCGGCTTCCCGCGGACCGAGCCGCCCCTGCACGGCAACGTCGCGTGGCGGCTGCTGTCGGCCACGCACCACGGCGAGCTCACCGACCCGGCGGTCTGCGAGCTCCTCGACGCCGAGGGTGTCCTCGCACTGCGCGCCCGACTGGGCCCCGACCCCTTGCGCGACGACGCCGACCCGGACCTCGCCCGTCGTCGCGTCCAGGCCTCGAGGCGCGCCGTCGGCGCCCTGATTCTCGACCAGAAGGTGATCGCCGGCATCGGCAACGTCTATCGCGCGGAGCTGCTCCACCGGGCGCGCCTGGACCCGTTCACGCCGGGCCACGACGTCGACGACGACACGTTCGACGCCCTCTGGCAGGACGCCGTCGACCTCATGACCCTGGGTCTGGGCGCCGGGTGGATCGTCACGGACGCGGACCAGATGGCCGATGCCCGGGCTGCGCTCGTGCGCGGGGAGCGGGTGCCGCGGTGGCCCAAGCGGTATGCCGTCTACGGCCGGGCGGGACGCCCGTGCCACGTGTGCGGGACGACCGTCCGCGCGGAGCGGATGGGGCAGCAGCGCATGTTCTGGTGCCCGGTCTGCCAGGCGCCGGGACGGCGGTCAGCCGGCGAGCGGGAGGGGCCGGACGACGAGGACAGGCCACGGCGAGCGACGCGCACGCTCGGGTGACTGCGGGTGCAGCAGCTCGACGGACCAGACGGTGCCGTCGACTACGAAGGTGTGCGGGGCGCGGTCGAGGGAGCGCACCACCGTCTCGTCCCACAGCCCGTCGTCGAAGTCGCTGAGGTGCTGCAGGGTGTGCCAGAGGCGGTCCTCGAGAGCCTGCTCGGAGACGCGCACCGGCCCCTCGAGGACGGCGACCAGCGAGCGGGTCCCGCCGTCGGAAACGTTGCGGGAGGTCAGCTCGCGGACGGCGCCGTAGACGTCGAAGCTGCTGTTCGGGCTGCCGAGGCGTCCGTCGTCACGACCTCGACGCCCTCGCCGTCGATGCCGGCCCGGGCGCCCGGAAACGGCTCGGGGACCCGAGCCAGCCAGGCGCTGACCTCGGTCAGGGGCTCGGTCGGGACGAGGGAGAGGACGGGTGCGGGCGATGAGACGGGGGCGAGGGCGGTGTGGGACACGATCGGCTCCTGGTGTGGGCTGGCGGAGCGCCACGAGGTCCGGGCGTCGTCCACCGACCGTCCGAACCTAGGGTCCTCATGCGGGTGCGGCTACCTCCCTTGGGGTGACGGGGACGCCGCTACGATCGAGCGTGACCTCTCTCGTCCTCACCGTCATCGGCGACGACCGCGCCGGACTCGTCAAGGCCCTCGCCGACGTCATCGCCGAGGGCGGCGGCAACTGGGAGCGCAGCCACCTGTCGGAGCTCGGCGGCAAGTTCGCCGGCATCGTGCTCGTGACCGTCCCGCAGGAGCGGGCCGACGCGTTGCGCGCGGCGCTGGCCCCCCTCGACGGGCTGCTGGACGTGTCCGTCCACACCGGCTCGAGTGCGGGACCCGGCGCTGCCGGCGACCCGGGGAACGTGCGGCACGTGCGCATCGAGGTCCTCGGCAACGACCGCCCGGGCATCGTCGGCGCCGTCTCGGGCGTCCTCGCCGACCACGGAGTCAGCGTCGCCTCGCTCGAGAGCGACACCCGCGACGCACCGATGGCCGGCGGTCGCCTCTTCGACGCCCGCGCGGTCGTCGCGGTGCCGAGCGGAGTCGACCTCGCCCGAGTGCAGTCCGACCTCGAGGAGATCGCCGGCGAGGTCATGGTCGAGGTGTCCCTCACCGCCGAGGACGCCTGACCCCTCGTCATGCAGGCCCTCGAGCTGCTCGTCGACGACGAGACCGACGACGCCGTGCGACGGGAGTGGGTCGCGCTCAGCCGGGCCGGCCTGCCCAGCCAGGCGGACCACACCGGCACCACGAACGCCCCGCACATCACGCTGCTCGCCACGGGCGAGCTCCCGGCATGCGACGAGGAGCTGACGGCGGCCCTGTCCGGGGCGCTCCCCCTCGCCGTGCGGCTGGGACCGGTCGTCGCGTTCCCCGGACGGCGGCTGGTCCTGGCCCGCCTCGTCGTCGCCGACGCCGCGCTGCTCGAGCTGCACGCCACGGTGGTGACGGCGAGCAGGGCCGTCCCCAGCCCGCTCACCACCCCCGGACGGTGGGTGCCCCACGTGACCCTTGGCCGCGGCATACCGATGGGCGACCTCGGCGCGGCCCTGTCACTGCTCCGGGCCCCCGGCCTCGACGGCTCGGCGACGCGTCTGCGTCGATGGGACAGCGTTGCGAAGCAGACCTCCGCCGTCGTCGGCTGAGGTCAGAGCATGCGCCGGAGCTGTCCGTGGCGGGCGTGCGCCACCATGAGGGCGACGTGCACGGTGAGCGCTGCGAAGAACGTCACGTGGGCGGCGATGTGGAGGCCGAGCCAGCCGCCGCCGGCCTCGAGGAGCAGCAGGCCGCTCAGAGGGATGGCGAAGAGCAGGCTCAGGAGGACCTTCTCGGTGACGGCCGAGATGCGCCTCGCCGTCTGGTCGAGGTGCTCGGCCCACGGCGGCAGCCCCACGCGCCTCCACAGCACCCGGACCACGCCGAGGGCCAGGACGAGGAGGCCGAGCGCGATGTGGGCCCGGGGCACCGAGGGGTCGGCAGCGTCGATGCTCCAGCCGACGACGAACTGCGTGGCGAGGACGGGCACGGTGACCCAGTGCAGGGTCTTGGACATCACCTCGTAGCCGTCGGGGCCGTTGCGCCAGCGCATGGACTCGACTCTAGGGCTCCGGCACGCGACCGGGTCGCGGCGGCAGCCGTCGGTCACCGGCCGATGCGCGAGGATGCTCCGGTGGACCCCATCGAGCAGGACGACATCGCGACCGGCGCCGCCGCGGAGACGGCTGCCGCCGAGCCGCTCGGGTCGCGCGCGGCAGCGGCCCTGGTGTTCGGGTCGAGTGCAGCGGTCCTCGTCGTCGAGCTCGTCGCACTGCGCCTGCTCGCGCCCTACCTCGGTCTCACGCTCGAGACCAGCACCCTCGTCATCGGCGTCGCCCTCGCGGCCATCGCCGTGGGCGCGTGGGTGGGGGGACGGGTGGCCGACGGCACCGATCCGCGCCGCCTGCTGGCACCCCTGCTCGTCGCCTCCGGGATCTGCGTCTCACTCATGCCGGTCGTGGTCCGCGGAGGGGGTGAGCTGGCCGGAGCGGGTGTCTTCGTCATCGCCGCCGTCGCGATCTTCGTGCCGGGTGCCCTGCTCTCCGCCATCTCGCCGATCGTGGCGACGCTGCGCCTCACCGACCTGGCCCGCACCGGAAGCGTCGTCGGAGGGCTCTCCGGCGTGGGGACCCTCGGCGCCATCGCCGGGACCGTGCTCACCGGGTTCGTGTTCGTCACGGCCGTGCCGGTGAGCCTCATCCTCGTCGGCCTGGGCGTCCTGCTCGTCCTCGCGGGGGTCGTCGTGGCCGCCCGGTTCGGCCGTGGAGCGCGCTCGGGACTGCCCCGGTCGGCGCCGGCCGCGCTGCTGCTCGTGCCGGGCGTGCTCGGGGCCGCGTGGGGGCCGGGCAGCTGCGACGTCGAGACGGTCTACCACTGCGCCCAGGTGGTGGGCGACGACGAACGGCCCACCGGTCGCGTCCTCGTGCTCGACGGGCTCCGTCACTCCTACGTCGACCTCGAGGACCCGACGCACCTCGAGTTCGACTACATCGCCGCCCTCGCGTCGGTCGCGGACGCCTCCTTCCCCGCCGCCGAGCCGGTGGCGGCCTACCACCTCGGAGGGGGTGGCCTCACCCTGCCGCGCTACCTCGCAGAGCTGCGGCCCGGGACGCGCAGCATCGTCTCGGAGATCGACGCCGGCGTGCTCGAGGTCGACGTCGAGCAGCTGGGCCTCGTGACCGGCCCCGACCTCGAGGTGCGGGTCGAGGACGGCCGCCTCGGGCTCGGCCGGATCCGGTCCGGCAGCCAGCAGCTCGTCGTCGGTGACGCCTTCGGTGGGGTGTCGGTGCCGTGGCACCTCACGACAAGAGAGGCGATGAGCGAGGTGCGTCGGGTGCTGGACGTCGACGGCCTGTATGCCGCGAACCTCATCGACTTCGGGCCCATGGACTTCGTCCGCGCCGAGATCGCGACGCTGCAGGCCGTGTTCGACCACGTGGTCCTCGTCGCCGAGACCGACGTGCTCGAGGGCGAGCCGGGCGCCGGGGGCAACGTCGTCGTCGTCGCCTCACAGGCTCCCGTGGACCGGGCGGCGCTCACCGCGCGCCTGGGCGAGCGGGTCCCGGACTGGCGGCTCCTCGACGGCGCCGCCCTCGACTCCTGGGTCGGCGACGCCATGGTCCTCACCGACGACCACGCGCCCGTCGACCAGCTGCTCACGCCGTACGCCGCCTCGGCCTCCGCAGCCGGCTGACACTTCGATGGAAGCGGCGTGCGACGCGAGGCTGCCCATTGGGGTGAGCCGCACCGGCCCCGGCCGCACGTACGGTCGAGGCGATCCCGCCCCCACAACCACCCGGAGGCCCTGATGTCCGACGACCCGACCCCCCTCGACCGAGCCCTCGTCGCCCGGGATCAGGCGCAGGCCGAGCGCGCCGCAACGTTCACGTTCCTCGACTGGGCCGACCCGACGCTCGTCGCCGCGGCCCGGGGGGCCGGGCCCGACGTCGGCGCCGCCCTCGCCCTCGCCCGCGGTCTGGGCCGCGTGTCCGGCGAGCTGGGCCGGAGCACGTGGACCGTCCTGCAGGCGCTCGCGTCGCTCGGGGCGGGCGACCTCACCGTCGCCCGTGTGGTCGAGCCGCACCTCGACGCGCTCGCGATCCTTGCCCAGTCCGCCACCTCCGACGGTGCCGTGGCGCCGTCGCCTCCTCCGCCGGGGAGCACCTTCGGCGTGTATGCCGCCCACGCACCGGGTGCCCAGCTGCGGGCCACCGAGTCCGGGAGTGGGTGGGTGCTGGACGGCACCAAGCCGTGGTGCTCGCTCGCCGACCGGGTGAGCCACGCGGTCATCACCGCCCACGTCGACGACGTGCAGCGGCGGGCGTTCGTCGTGGACCTGGCACATTCCGGGGTCCACCTCTCCGACGCCCCCTGGGTCTCGCGTGGGCTCGCCGCCGTCCGCAGCACCGGCCTGCGCCTGGAGGCCGTCCCGGCCACCCCCGTCGGCCCGGCCGACTGGTACCTCACCCGCCCCGGCTTCGCCTGGGGCGGTGTCTGCGTGGCCGCCGTGTGGTTCGGGGCCGCCGCGGCGCTGGCCCAGACCGTCCTCGACGCTGCGCGGCGACGCGAGCCCGACCAGGTCGCCGGGCTGCACCTCGGACGCCTCGACGCGGCACTGCGCGCTGCCGAGCTCGAGCTGCGCGCGGCGGCCGGTGCGATCGACGCAGGCACGGCCGTCGGCGCGGCCGGCGAGCTCGTCGCCGCCCGGAGCCGCAACGCCGCCGCCGCGGCCGCCGAGCTCGCCCTCGGCGAGAGCGCCCGCGCCCTGGGGCCGGGTCCGCTCACCTCGCACGAGGAGCACGCGCGCCGGGTCGCGGACCTCACCGTCTACGTCCGCCAGCACCACGGCGACCGCGACCTCGCCCGCACCGGGAGCCTGCTCATCGGTGCACGCGGATGACGGGCGCAACTCGTCTCGACCACCCGGAGGGAGAGCTGCGGTGGGTCCGGGATCCCCGTTGGGGCTCGGTCGCGACGCCGAGCACGGAAGCCGTCCTGGCGGCATACGAGCACCTCCTCGTCGTGGCGGCACACCCCGACGACGAGTGCCTCGGTGCCGGTGCGTTCGTCGCCGACGCCGCCTCCCTCGGGATCGAGGTCACCCTGCTGGTGCTCACCGACGGCGAGGGGTCGCACCCGCACTCGCCCACCGTCGGGGCCGACGACCTCGGTCGCCGGCGCAGGGTGGAGGCCGACCGGGCGGCCGCCGTCCTCGCCCCCACGGCCCGAGTCGTCCACGCCGGCCTGCCGGACGGCGGGCTGTGCGGCCGGCCCGACGAGGTCGTCGCCGCGGTCCGAGACCTCGTCCGCCCGGGCACGCTCGTCCTCGCGCCGTGGACGGCCGACGGGCATCCCGACCACGACGCGGCCGGTCGTGGGGCGGCCGCCGCGGTCGCCGACATTGCCGCGGTCGCCGACGGCGGCGGGCGGACCGGCATCGGGCACTACCTCGTGTGGTTCTGGCATTGGGGGAAGCCCGACGACCTGCCGTGGTCGGACGCGGTCGCGGTGGACGCCACGCTCGACGGGCTCGACCGCCGCGCGCGTGCGCTGGTGCACCACCACAGCCAGCACACCGCTCTCTCGTCCGCGGACGGTGACGAGACGCTGCTGACCGACGGCGTGCTCGCTCCCTCACGGCGGGGGTTCACGACGGTGGTCCTCCCCGGGCACGACCGCGCCCGGGCCGACCCTGTCGCGCACCAACCACGGTCCGCCACCTTCGACGAGATGTTCGACGCCGGGGACGACCCCTGGTCGAGCACGAGCTGGTACGAACGCCGCAAGCGGGCGCTCACCCTCGCAGTCCTGCGCGCCGAGCACTACGCGCGCGTCCTCGACCTGGGGTGCTCGACCGGCGCCCTCACGCGGGGGCTGGCCGCCCGGGCGGACGCCGTCGTCGCGGTCGACGTGAGCCGGCGGGCGCTGGACGTCGCGCGCCGCGACGCTCCCGCGACCATCGTCTGGGTCGAGGGTGAGGCGCCGCGGGTCGTCGAGCAGGTCGACGGCCCGCTGGACCTCGCCGTCCTGTCCGAGGTCGGCTACTTCCTCCGGCCGCTCGAGCTGTGGCTCACCCTCGGGCGGCTGCTCGAGCGCCTGTCGCCCGGTGGCGAGCTGGTCCTCGTGCACTGGCGCCACCCGACCCGGGACATCCCTCTCGACGGGCCATCCGTCCATGAGCAGGTCAGTGCGGTCCTCGCGCCGTGGTCGACCCTCCACCACGTCGAGGACGACGTCCTCCTCGACACCTATGTGGTCCCGCGATGATCCGCGCGGTGCACGTCGTCATCCCGGCCCGCGACGAGCAGCGGCGACTGCCGCGCTGCCTCGCGAGCGTCGCGGCGGCGCGGGCAGCCCTGCGGGCGAGCCGTCCCGACCTCACCGTCGAGACGACCGTGGTCCTCGACCGGTGCGTCGACCGGTCGGCCGGCGTCGCTCGCCGCGCGGGTGTGGCGACGCTGACCGTCGACCACGGCAACGTCGGCGCCACCCGCCACGCGGGTGTCCGCGCCGCGCTCGCGCGGGCCGCCTCCGACGGCGTCGCGCCGCGCGACCTCTGGATCGCGGGCACCGACGCGGACACCGTCGTGCCGCCGCACTGGCTCGTGGGACAGGTGGCGCTCGCCGAGAGCCATGACGCCGTCGTCGGCACCGTGGAGCCGCTCGGGCTGGCCGACGCGGCGGTGCTCAGCGCGTGGCGGGCCCGGCACCTCCTCGTCGAAGGGCACCCGCACGTCCACGGGGCGAACCTCGGCCTTCGCGGCAGCACCTACCTCGAGGTCGGGGGATTCCGGCCGATGCCGGTCGACGAGGACGTCGACCTCGTCCGCAGGATCCGCGCCGGCACGACACGGTGGGTGGCCACCGACCGGGTGCGGGTCGCGTCCTCGGCTCGGCGCAACCCACGCTGCCACGGGGGCTTCGCCGACTACCTGAGCGACCTCGCGGACGAGGTCCGCCAGGAGGGTGGCTCCACGGTCCGGCGCGACGCCGGCTGAGCTGCCACCGCGGTGACCGCCCCCCTTTGGGGTGAACCGTCGCGGAGGCCACGCAGCTACGGTCGAGGCATGACCGCCTACAGCACCACCGTGCGTGCCCTGCACCTCGTGACCAACGCCGCTTGGTTCGGGGGTTCGCTCATGGGGGCCGTCGGCCTCAACCCGGCTGCCCAGGAGGGCGACGACCTCAAGGAGCGCGCGGAGATCGCCGACCGGGGCTGGAACGCGTGGGGCCCGGTGCAAGGCGGCGCCATCGCGCTGCACCTGCTCAGCGGCATCGCCATCCTCGGTGACAACAGGCGTCGCACCAGGACCCACACACCCACCACGGTCGCGGTGGTCGCCAAGACCGCGCTCACGGGAGCAGCGCTGGCAGCCAGCGCTGCGGCATACCTCAACGGAGCACGCCTGGGTGAGGCGCGCGAGAAGGCCGACCACGACCCGGTGGCGCGACGCCGTTCCCGCGAGCTGTCCCAGCGGCTGTCGTGGCTGCAGTGGGCGACGCCCCTGACGACGGGCGGCCTGCTCGTGCTGGACGCCTTCCTTGGCGAGCAGCAACGGGGGGTCGCCGGCCTCCTCGACGACCCGACGTCGCTGCTGCGGCGCCGGTGAGCACGCGCTTCGAGTTCGCGTTCGCCGCGGCATACCGCCTGCCTGCCCTGGCCTTCGGGGTCGTCCCGGCGACGGCGCACGTGGACGTCGCCGATCGCGAGCTGCGGGTCCGCTTCGGGCCGTGGAGCCTGGTGACCGGGCGCGACAACGTCGTCGGCGCCGAGCTGACCGGCGACTTCCACTGGCTCAAGACCGCCGGCCCGCCGCACCTCTCCTTCTCGGACCGGGGGGTCACCTTCGCCACCAACGGCGACCGGGCGGTGTGCGTGCGGTTCGCGACGCCGGTCCCCGCGATCGACCCGACCGGGACGATCCGGCACCCGGGCGCCACCCTCACCGTCGCCGAGCCGCAGCGGCTCCTCGACGTCCTGACGGGCGGCTGAGGTGCGGATCGCCATGTTGGCGACCTCCCGACACCCCATCGTCGAGCCGTATGCCGGCGGGCAGGAGTCGCACACCGCGCTGCTCTCACGTGGGTTGCGTCGGATGGGCCACCACGTGCGGTTGTACGCGTGCGCGGGAACCGACCCGGAGCTCGCCGACGAGCTCGTGCCCTACGTCGAGCTGCCCGAGCTGAGCGAGGTCGCCGGACTCGACTACGCCCTGCCGATGGACTTCCTCGACGACCACGCCGCCTTCACCGGCGCCGTCGGTCACCTGCTCGAGCGGGGCGACGTCGACGTCGTGCACAACCAGAGCCTGCACTTCCTCCCGCTGGCCCTGAGCGGTGCCCTGTCGGTGCCCGTGGTCACCACGCTCCACACCCCACCGCTGCCGTGGATGGAGATGGGCGTCGCGCTGGCGGGCCCCCTCGCCGCCTATGTCTGCGTCTCGCGTGCCAACAGCGCGGACTGGACCACCCTCCCGACCCGGCCCCGGATCATCCACAACGGCGTCGAGGACGACGGCGGCGGTCCCGGCGAGGGTGGCGAGCACTTGGTGTGGACCGGGCGCCTCACGCCCGAGAAGGGCACCGACCTCGCCATCCGCGCGGCCCGGGCCGCTGGACGACGGCTGCGGATCGCGGGTCCGGTCAGCGACCGCGCCTGGTTCGACGCAGTCGTCGCGCCGGAGCTCGACGACGACATCGAGTACGTCGGGCACCTGTCGCACGCGGAGCTCGCCGCACTGGTGCGCGCCAGCTCCGCCGCACTCGTCACCCCTCGATGGGACGAGCCCTTCGGCCTCGTCGCCGCCGAGGCGGTCATGTGGGGCACTCCCGTCGTCGCCCTCGACCGGGGGGGCCTGTCCGAGTTTCTCACCGCCGACCTCGGGGTGGTCGTCGACGCCAGTGGCGACGACGAGGAGGCCGTGCAGGCCATCGCCGACGGGGTGCCGGTGGCCGAGGCGATGCACCGGCCCGACGTGCACACCGCTGCCCGAGAGGCGCTCGGGGCTCACCGGATGGTCGGCGACTACACCGCGCTCTACCGCGAGCTCATCCTCGGACAGGACGCCGGGCGATGAAGGTCGGCTGGTACGTCCACCACCACGGCGCCGGGCACCGCACCCGGGCCATGGTCGTGGGCCAGGAGCTCTTGGCGCGCGGCGCGGACGTCACCCTCCTCGGGTCCGCCCTCGACGGTGACGCCGCCCGGCGAGGCCCGGTCACGTCGGTCCGGCTCGCGATGGACGCACCGCTGTCCGACACGGAGGACGAGTCGAACGTCGACGTCACCGTGCACGGCCTCATGCACTGGGCGCCGTTGTGGCACAGCGGCTTTCGCGAGCGCATGACCACCATCGCCCGCTGGGTCCAGGTCGAGGAGCCGGACGTGGTGGTCGTGGACGTCTCGTGCGAGGTCGCCGTCATGGTGCGGCTGCTCGGCGTCCCCGTGGTCGTCGTCGCGCAGCCCGGCTCGCGCACCGACTCGGCGCACGCGGCGGCCTACGACGCCGCCACTGCCGTCCTCGCGCCCTGGCCGGCCTGGGCGACCGAGGACATCTGGCACACGGCGCGCACCCCCGACCGGGACGACCGGCCGGGACCGCGGGTGGTCGCCGTCGGCGGGATCACCCGCAACCCGACCGGCGCCGTCGAGGGAGCGTCGGCCGCCGCGGCGTCTTCGCCCACGGCGTCGTCGCACCGGCCCCGCGGTCTTGTGCTCGCCGGCTCCGACGGGTTCGACGACCCGGACCTCCCCGACCTCATCACCGGCTCGGTCCCGGACCTCGACTGGACTGTCGTCGGTGGACGGGCCTGGGTGCCGGACGTGCGCCACCACCTCGCCCACAGCGACGTCGTCGTGACCCACGCGGGCCAGAACGCCATCGCGGACGTCGCTGGGTGGGGCCTGCCCGCCGTGGTCCTGCCCCAGAGCCGGCCCTTCGACGAGCAGCACCACCTGGCAGCGGTGCTCGCGAGCTCGGGCATCGCGGAGGTCGTCCACGGCGACGACGTGCAGGGGGCGCGGTGGGGAGACCTCGTCGCGCGGGCTCGCACGCAGGGAGGTGGCGCCTGGAGCACCTGGGGGTGCGAGGGAGCGGCGGCGCGGGCAGCCTCCCTCGTCGAGGTGGTCGCGGGTGCCTGACACCGTCGCGGTCGTGACGATCGTCAGGGGGCGTCACGGCCACCTCCGCGAGCAGGTCCGGGTGCTGCGCCACGTCGCCCCACGGGTCCCGCACGTCGTCGTCGCGATGGGCGACCCCGAGGTCGCCGACGTCGTCGACCGGGTCGCGGGCGCCCACGACTGGACGACCGTCGTGCACGTCGACGACGACCGGCGCGGACTGCCGTTGGCCCGCGCCCGCAACACGGGCGTGCGCACGGCCCTGGCCGCCGGCGCCGGGCTCGTCGTCCTGCTCGACGTCGACTGCGTGCCCGGTCCCGGTCTCGTCGACGCCTACCGCAGGGCGTCGGACCTGGCCCCCGACGCGCTTCTCGCCGGTCCGGTGACCTATCTGGGTGAAGGGGTTCCTGTGCCCGCCCACCCCCGTGACCTCGACGCGCTCCGGTTCCCGCACCCGGCGCGGCCGGACCCGCCACCGGGTGAGGTGGTGAGGGGCGGTGACCATGACCTCTTCTGGTCGCTGAGCTGCGCCGTCACCGCCTCGACGTGGGACACCCTCGGTGGGTTCCACGAGGGCTACGTGGGCTACGGCGCCGAGGACACCGACCTGGGCCGGGTGGCCCGCAGCCGCGGCGTAGACCTCGTGTGGGTCGGCGGCGCCGACGCCTTCCACCAGTGGCACCCGGTCACGCAGCCGCCGGTGGACCACCTCGAGGACATCGTGCGCAACGCCGCCACCTTCCACGCCCGCTGGGGCGAGTGGCCGATGCCCGGGTGGCTGGACGAGTTCGAGCGACGAGGACTCGTGAGCCGGGACGGCGGAAGGCTGACGCTGGTTACGCAGCCTCCTCCCGCCTCACCGCGGGCGTCGACCCCGACGTCGGTGAAGGTTTCCGGGTCGTCGCTCGGCACAGGTACCGTTCAGCCATGACTCCGGCCCCCGACCGCCCCCTGACCGTGGCGGTGGTCAACGACCACGAGCTCATCGTCCGCGGGGTGGCCGCCATGCTGGAGCCCTTTGCGCACCTCGTGCGGGTCGTCGAGCTGGACGCGGACCTCCTCCCGGAGACCCCGGTCGACGTGGCGCTGTACGACACGTTCACCCACACCAGCCTCGACGAGCCCGACCTCGACGACCTGGCTCAGAGCCCGCTGATCGGTCGGCTCGTCCTCTACACGTGGGTCCTGACCGAGGAGCTGGTCGTCATTGCACGCGCGCGCGGGGTGCAGGCCGCGCTGCCGAAGTCCCTCGACGGCGAGGCTCTCGCCTCCGCCCTCGTCAAGGTCCACGAGGGCCTGCTCGACCTCGTCACCGTGAGCGAGGAGCCGGTCATGGCCAGCCAGTCGTGGCCCGGGCGCGACCAGGGGCTCACCCCCCGCGAGTCGGAGATCGTCGCCCTGGTCACCTCCGGGCTGAGCAACAACGAGATCGCCGAACGCACCTACCTCAGCATCAACTCGGTGAAGTCCTACATCCGCTCGGCCTACCGGACCATGGACGTCACGACCCGGAGCCAGGCCGTGCTGTGGGGCATCGACCACGGCATGGCCCCGACCCGCATGCGCGTGCTGCTCTCGCAGCCCGACGACGCGATGGCGGTCGGCTCCTCCTCCGACGCCTGAGCGGCCGCGGACCGGCTACTCCTCGCGGCTCCCCTCCTCGTTGAGCCGGGCAGCCGCCCGGTCGCCCAGGACGCTGACGCCGTCGACCAGCCGGGAGTCCAGCGCCTCGCGTGCCTCCGCACCCTTCACCGACTCGGTCCGCCCGCTCAGCGACGGCCCCTGCTGGCGACCGTGGGGGAGGGCCCGGGCGACGAGGCCGAGCAGCCGTGAGGTCGGCCCCGGGAACAGTCCGTGCACCCGCCGCCCCACCCAGGTCAGCGGGGTCAGCTCGACCTGCGAGCGGCCGGCGAGTACGCCGTCGACGATGCGCCGGGCCGCCCGCTCGGCCGAGACTGACAGCAGTGGCAGCGAGGCGCCCGGGGCGAACCACGCGTAGTCCTTGGCCGCGTCCCCGACGAACTGCGCGTGCACGTGCCCACCGGTCCGCATGAGCCCGGGGACGATGGTGGTCGCGGTGACCCCCGTGCCACTCAGCTCCGCCTGGAGCCCCTCCGTCAGGCCCACCGCGCCGAACTTGGCGACGGAGTAGGGCAGGAGGTGCGGCACCGAGACCACGCCACCGACCGAGCTGACGACACCGATCCGCCCGGTGCCGGCCTCGAGCATCGTCGGCAGGACGGCGAGGCACAGGTGGACCGGTCCGAGGAGCATCGTGTCGATGGCGGCGCGGAAGTGGCCGAGGGTGGTCGACTCCACCGGGCCGACCTGGATGATCCCCGCGACGTGGATCGCGACGTCGATCCGGCCCTCGGCGGCGCGGACCCCGTCGACCCACGCGGCGACCGCCTCGGCGTCGGCGACGTCGCACACGTGCCCGACGAACTCGCCGCGCGGCGGGGTGCCGTCACCGGCCGCCGGGGGGCGCGGACCCACCTCACCACCGTTGACCAGCCGCTCGGCGCGGTCGAGCTCGTCCCGGTCGCGGGCGCACCCGTGGACCCGGTGGCCGCGGGCCACCAGCTCGGCGCTGACGAGCAGGCCGAGCCCACGGGAGGCGCCCGCGACGAGCGCGACACCGGTCATGGCTTGAGGACCACCTTGATGCAGCCGTCCTCCTTCTTCTGGAACATGGAGTAGGCGTCGGGGGCGGACTCGAGGGGCAGCCGGTGGGTCGCGAGGGTCTCGAGACCGAGCGGGTCGCCGTCCTCCATGACCACGGGGATGATGTCGTCGACCCAGCGCTTGACGTGGCACTGGCCCATCCGCAGGGACAGCCCCTTGTCGAACATCTGCATCATCGGCATCGGGTCGGCCATGCCGCCGTAGACGCCGCTGATCGACACGGTCCCCCCACGGCGCACGGCGCCGATGGTCGACCGGAGGGCGGCGAGGCGGTCGATGCCCATGGTCTTCATCATCGGCTTGGCGAGCTTGTCGGGGACGAAGCCGACACCTTTGATCGCGGCCTCGGCCACCGGGCTGCCGTGCGCCTCCATGCCGACGGCGTCCAGGCCGCCGTCCACGCCGCGACCGTCGGTGAGGTCACGGATCGCGGCGGTGACGTCGTCGACGTCGGAGCTGACCACGGCCGCGCCGTACTGCTCCGCCTTGGCCATGCGCTCGGGCACGTTGTCGATGCCGATGACCTGCAGACCGCGGTGCACCCCGATGGCCACGGCCAGCAGGCCCACCGGCCCGAGGCCGAAGACGGCGAGGCTGCCGCCGTCGGGGACCTCGGCGTACTCGACGCCCTGCCACGCGGTGGGCAGGATGTCGGAGAGGTAGAGGAAGCGCTCGTCGGCGACGCCCTCGGGGACCTTGATCGGCCCGAACTGGGCCTGCGGCACACGGAGGTACTCCGCCTGGCCGCCGGGCACCGAGCCGTACAGCTCGGTGTAGCCGAAGAGGGCGGCACCCTTGTCCTGGGCGCGCACCTGGGTGGTCTCGCACTGCGCCATCAGGCCGCGCTCGCACATCCAGCAGTGGCCGCAGGAGATGTTGAACGGGATGACCACGCGGTCGCCGGCCTTGATGTGGGTGACCTCCGGACCGACCTCCTCGACGACGCCCATCGTCTCGTGCCCGAGGACGTCGCCCGGCGCGAGGAACGGGCCGAGCGGGTCGTAGAGGTGCAGGTCGGACCCGCAGATCGCCGTCGACGTCACCCTGATGACGGCATCGTTGGGCTGCTCGATGCGCGGGTCGGGGACCTCCTCGATGCGGAGGTCCTTCTTGCCCTGCCAGGTGAGTGCCTTCATGTGGTGCTCCTTCGTGTCGTGGAACGGGGGAGTGCGTGGAGCTGCGAGATCTCAGGCCGACAGGTCACGTACCCACTGTCGGGGTCCGGCTATCCGGGTGACGTATGCCGTGGTCTCGGCCGCGGTGCCCACGGCGAGGCAGGCGTCGTCGAGCTTGCCCGTGAGGCCGGCCGCCTCGACGAGGGCGTCGGTCGAGCCGCCCAGCCCGATGACCTTGAAGTGGGTGAAGGCATCGGTGAGGAAGTCGCGAGCGGCCGGCTCGTCGGCGAGCACCTGACCGCCGTCCGCCCCGGCCAGGACCGCCACGGTGTCGTAGAGCACCGACGGCGCCCCGGCCACCGCCTGCTGGGCCTCGAGCAGCGACCCGTCCGACAGCGTCGCGCCGCCGACCTTGGCCGCGATGACCTCGACGGTGCCACCGGCCTTGGCCACGGCCTTGCTCAGGCGCTTCACCGCGGCCGCGTCGGCGCCGTCGCCGACGAGCAGGCCGAGCTTGCGCCCCTCGAACGTCTCCTTGGCGTTGGCGAGGATGCTCAGCGCAGAGGACGGCTCGGTCTCCACGAGCGGTGCGGCGGCCTCGGACGCCGCGGGGAGCGGCATACCCAGGCCGTCGGCCACGCGCGCGGCGAGCGACTCGTCGACGTTGCGCAGGTTGGCGACCATCCGCTGCCGGATCGCCGGCATCTCGCACTTGCCGAGCTCGAAGACGTAGGCCGCGACGATGTGGTCCTGCTCGACGTCGGTCTGGCTGATCCAGAACTGACGGCCCTGGCTGTAGTGGTCGCGGAACGACTCGGCGCGGATGCGGCGGGTGACTCCCTCGACCGGCTCGGCGAAGGGCACGTGCCCGTCGGGGCCGGCCTCGCGTGGCCCACGGTCGCTGCCGGTGAAGGAGTTCGGCTCGTATGCCGCCCGCCCCGGTTGCCTGGACGTCTGCATGTGGCCGTCACGCTGGAAGTGGGCGACCGGGCATCGCGGTGCGTTGACCGGCAGCTGGCTGAAGTTGGTGCTACCGAGCCGCTTGAGCTGGGTGTCGAGGTAGGAGAAGTTCCGGCCCTGGAGCAGCGGGTCGTTCGTGAAGTCGATGCCCGGTGGCACGTTCTGCGTCATGAACGCGACCTGCTCGACCTCGGCGAAGACGTTGTCCACCACCCGGTTCAGGGTCATCGTCCCGACCGTGCGGACCGGCACGAGCTCCTCGGGAACGATCTTGGTCGCGTCGAGGATGTCGAAGTCGAACGCGTCGGCGAAGGCGTCGTCGAAGACCTGGACGCCGAGCTCCCACTGCGGGAAGTCCCCGGCCGTGATGGCGTCGAAGAGGTCGCGACGGTGGAAGTCGGGGTCGGCGCCGTTGATCTTCACGGCCTCGTTCCAGACGACCGACTGCATGCCGAGGACCGGCTTCCAGTGGAACTTGACGAAGGTGCCCTCGCCGGCGGCGTTGACGAAGCGGAAGGTGTGGACCCCGAAGCCCTCCATCATCCGGAACGAGCGGGGGATCGCCCGGTCGGACATCTGCCAGAGCGTCATGTGCGTCGACTCGGGCATGAGCGAGGCGAAGTCCCAGAAGGTGTCGTGCGCCGACTGGGCCTGCGGGAAGCCGCGGTCGGGCTCCTCCTTGACCGAGTGCACGAGGTCGGGGAACTTCACCGCGTCCTGGATGAAGAAGACGGGGATGTTGTTGCCGACGAGGTCCCAGTTGCCCTCGTCGGTGTAGAACTTCGTCGCGAAGCCGCGCACGTCCCGGGCGAGGTCGAAGGAGCCGAGGTTGCCCGCGACCGTGGAGAAGCGGACGAACGTCTCGGTCTTCTTGCCGGCCTGCGCGAAGACGCTCGCGCGGGTGATGTCGGAGAGCGACTCGTGGCACTCGAAGACGCCGTGGGCGCCGTAGCCACGGGCGTGGACGACGCGCTCGGGGATGCGCTCGTGGTCGAAGTGGAAGATCTTCTCGCGGAAGGCGTGGTCCGCCATGAGGGTCGGTCCGCGGTCCCCGGCGCGCAGCGAGTTGTTGTCGTCCTGCACCGGCGCCCCGTGGGCGGTGGTGAGGACGGGGCTGTCGCCACCGGCGAGCTGGTGCAGCTCGCCACCGTTGCCGACCTCGTCGGCGGGTCCCTGGGTCGTGTCTCGTGCGGCGGACGTCGTCTTCTTCGTGGTCATCCAGATCTCCCTGTTCGGACATGGGGTGCCCGGGAGCCGACCGACCCGCGAGCACGCGGACGTTCTGTCGACGTTACGCCCGCCCGGCCGGCCCTGCCCCCTCCCTTGGGGTGGCTGGTCGCGCGGGAGCCGGGCTGCGTCCTCGCCGGTGGATGGCCGGATCGATGACCTACGGTGGGAGGAACCAACCCGAGGAGCACCCGTGGTGCACATCGTCCGAGAGTTCGACGTCCCCTGCCCCCAGGAGGATGCGGTCGCCTACCTGGCCGACTTCGCCAACGCCGTCGAGTGGGACCCGGGGACGGTGTCGTGCGTCCGCAACGGGGACCAGTCGGCCCCGGCGCTGCCGGGGGCGACCTGGACCAACACGAGCAAGGTGCTCGGCCGTGAGACCCAGCTGCAGTACGAGCTGGTGACCCTGGAGCCGGACCACGTCGTCCTGCAGGGCAGCAACACGACCGCCGACTCGACCGACGACATCGGTGTGACCGGTCTCGACGGTGGCCGCAGCCGGATCCGCTACGAGGCGACGATCACCTTCAAGGGCGCGGCGCGCTTCGCCGACCCGCTCATGCAGCTCGTCTTCAAGAAGGTCGCCGACGACACCGTGCGCGACATGACCGCCGCCCTCACCCGCGTAGGAGCACAACATGGCTGACCAGGACCCCAAGGACCTCATCGCCCAGATCATGAAGGAGACCCGGATCGCGACGCTCACCTACGTCGACGACGCCGGCCGCCTCGTGTCGACGCCGATGGGCACGCAGGACTTCGAGGACCCCGGCACGGTCTTCTTCATCACCGAGCTCGACACCGACAAGGTCGCGGCGATCCGCCAGCGACCGGCGGTCAACGTCGCCTACGCGAGCGACAGCGGCTGGGTGTCCCTCGCCGGCAACGCCGTCGTGAGCGAGGACCGCGCCAAGCTCGAGGAGCTCTGGGACCCGTCGGTGTCGGCCTACATGAAGGGCGATGCGCAGACCCCCAACAACGGGCTGCTCGAGATCACGGCCGACACGGCCGAGTACTGGGAGTCGCCGGGCAAGGCGGCGATGCTCGTGCACCTTGTCAAGGGACTGGTGACCGACGACAAGGCCCAGGACGAGGACGACGACAGCAGCGGCGTCGTCACCCTCTGAGCACGAGCTGACGGCGGACGCGGACGGGACGGGGCTGGCGATGGTGACCTCGGTGGGCACGATGGGATCTGTGGACACGGCGGACGCGGTGGTGGTCGGCGCGGGACCCAACGGGCTCGTCGCCGCGAACGCGCTCGTCGACGCCGGCTGGGATGTCGTGGTCGTCGAGGCCAACGACGACGTCGGAGGTGCCGTCCGCAGTGCGGAGGTGACGGCCCCGGGCTACCTCAGCGACCTGTTCAGCGCGTTCTACCCGCTGGCCGCGGCGAGCCCGATCATCCGCGATCTGCACCTCGAGCAGCACGGGCTGACCTGGCGCAGGGCGCCGCACGTGCTCGCTCATGCCCTCGAGGACGGCAGCGGTGCGGTCCTGTGCGACCGGGCCGAGGACACCGCGGCCGGGCTCGACGCGGTGGCGCCCGGCGACGGCGACGCGTGGCTCGAGCTCGTGCACGGGTGGGACCGCATCCGCGACCCGCTGCTCGACGCCCTCTTCACCCCCTTCCCGCCGGTCGTCTCGGCAACGCGGATGCTGCGCCGGCTCGGCGCGGCCGACACTCTGGACTTCGCCCGCCTCGCGGTGACACCGGTCCGGCGAATGGCCCACGAGCGGTTCACCGGACCGGGGGCCGGCCTGCTCCTCACCGGGAACGCCATGCACAGCGACGTCCCGCCGGACGCCGCGGGCAGCGGGATCTTCGGGTGGCTGCTGTGCATGCTCGGCCAAGACGTCGGCTTCCCCGTGCCCGAGGGTGGCGCCGGCGAGCTGGCGCAGTCGCTGCGGCGGCGCGCCGAGAGCAAGGGCGCCCAGGTGCTCACCGGGACGGCCGTCACCGCCGTCACCGTCGACGGCGGCCGCGCGAGCGGGGTGCGCCTCGCCGACGGCCGCACCATCCGCGCGCGCCGTGGGGTGCTTGCCGACGTCCCCGCTCCTGCGCTCTACCAGGACCTGCTCGCCGGCCAGCCCCTGCCGAGCAGGTTGCTGCGCGACCTGGACCGCTTCCAGTGGGACAACCCCACGATCAAGGTCAACTGGGCCCTGGACCGTCCGGTGCCGTGGCGGCTCGACGGCGCCGCGGGTGCCGGCACGGTGCACCTGGGCGTCGACACCGACGGCTTCGTCGACTTCGCGGCGGACCTGTCGGTCGGCCGGGTGCCGGAGCGCCCGTTCCTCCTGTTCGGGCAGATGACGACCTCGGACCCCAGCCGTTCGCCGGCGGGTACGGAGTCGGCGTGGGCCTACACCCACGTCCCCCACGGCCACGACTGGACGGGTGAGCGCCTCGAGGCGCACGTCGAGCGCATCGAGGACGCCGTCGAGCGGGTCGCCCCCGGCTTCCGGGAGACGCAGGTGGCACGTCACGTCCAGTCCCCCGACGACCTCCAGCGCGAGGACGCCAACCTCGTCGACGGGGCCGTCAACGCCGGCACCTCGGGGCTGCACCAGCAGCTCGTCTTCCGCCCGACCCCTGGTCTCGGCCGACCCGAGACGCCGGTGCCCGGGCTCTACCTCGCGAGCGCCTCGGCGCACCCCGGTGGGGGCGTGCACGGCGCCTGCGGCTGGAACGCCGCCCGGGCCGCCCTCGGCGCCAACGGCCGGCTCACCGGAGGCGCTCGTCGCGCCCTGACGAGGACGGCCTGGAACCGGCTCCTGCCCCGCGACTGACGAGGCGAGCCGGGTCCCCTTGGTTCAGGCCGGGGGTCGGTCCCCGTTGCGGTGACGGCCCTCGGCGAGGAACGCGAGGCGCTTGAGGGCCTCGACGTTGCGCGGCCCAATCGCGAGCTGGCGCGCCGGCTTGGGGATGAGCGTCCCCGGGCCGCTGGAGGCGTCCTCCTCGATCTTCACCGTGCAGGCGTCGTCCCCTCGGGGTGTGATCGAGATGGAGACGCGGGCCTCGCCGGCCGGCCAGCCCCGCGCCGTGAGGACCATCCGGGAGGGCTCGGTCGAGCGCTCGACCTTGGTCGTGTCGTTGATGAGCAGCGGCCACAGGCCGAACGAGTGATGGATCCGAGAGCCCTCGGCGGGCCAGTCGTTCTCGACCTCCCGCACGCGTGAGGCACCCACCACCCAGGTCGCGTAGGACCACCCGTCGGCGAGCACGTCCCACACGGCTCGCGCGGGGGCGTCCACGTCGCGCGTGACGGTGATGACTCCGTTGTTCTGGTCCATGGTCAGCTCCTTCGAGGGTTCACGGTTCGGACGATGCCGGCGCCGGCGCCGAGCGCCGCTCCGGCGAGGGTGGCTCCGCGCATCCAGTGTCGACCCCACCGGCCGTGCACGGCCTCACCCTCGGTGACGGGGGACAGGACGTTGCCCGGGGAGTTCTCGACCTCCTCCCGGGAGAGCCCACCGACGCGCATGAGCGGGGTGACGATCGCGTCGAAGACCGCGGGAACTGCGCGGAAGCCCGTGACGACGAGGTGGTTCGCCAGGCCGACCGACACCTCGCGCTGCGGGCGGTCGAGGGCGCGCACGACCGCCCGGGCGACCTTCTCCGGGGGGTCGACCGGCGGCGGCGGTCGACCGTGCCGCTCGAGGTAGGTCCCGGCCTGGAGGTAGACGGGCGTGTCCACGCCACCGGGCCAGACGAGGCTGATGTCGATGCCGGGAGTGCTGCGCGCCTCGATCTGGAGGGTGCGGACGAGTCCATGCACGCCCCACTTCGCCGTGACGTAGGAGCTCATGAACGGAGTGCTGATCTTGCCCAGCAGCGACCCGATGACGACGAGGCTGCCCCCGCCGGAGGTGGCGAACGACTGCAGCGACTCGCGCGCGACGTTGGCGGTGCCGGTGAGGGTCGTGTGGATGGCGGCGTCGAAGACCTCGGCGGGGACGTCCTCGAAGCGCCCGTAGGCGAGGACAGCCGCGGAGTGCACGACCCCGTCGAGCGGCCCGAACTCCTCTTCCGCGTCCCGGAACGCCGCCGCGAGAGACTCGGGTTCGCCCACGTCGGCGACCGTGACGAGGGTGCGAGCCCCCAGCGCCTCGCACTCCTCGCTCACGGCGTCGAGCGTCTCGCGCGAACGGGCGAGGAGGACGAGGTCGGCGCCCTCTTCGGCGAGCTGGAGTGCGGTTGCCCGCCCGATGCCGCTCGAGGCTCCGGTGATGAGCACGGTCCTGCCTGGGCTGGTCATCGCCCCATTCTGCGTGCTGGCCCGGCGCAAATGGACCTTGGCCCCACGCCGGTCGGAGACCGTGGGCCCCGGTCAGGCCAGCTGCGCGCGGTAGTGCCCGGTCATCGCGGGGAAGTACGCGTCGAAGTCGATGGCGCCGAGGTCCCCGCCGGCCTCCGCGGCGACGAGCCGGTCGAGGTAGTAGTCCCATCCCGGCCCGACGCTCTCCGCGAGGGTCACGTCGACGACCTCCTGGGCGAAGGTGAGCGTCGTGACGCCGCCGGACTCGACCAGGTCCACCTGCCAGACCCACAGCAGGCCCTGGTCGTCCGGTCGCGCCGACCGCATCCGCAGCCGGGTCGGCTCCTCGCACTCGTCGACGTGGACCGTCTCCTCGGGCACGTCCCCCTCGGCGGTCATGCGGAACTGGACCGACCCGGACGCGGGGTCACCGGTCCACGTGCCGATCCAGCGCTCGAGTCGCTCCGGTGCGGTCACCGCCGCCCAGACGTCCTCGACCGGGGCGCGGAACGTGCGCTCGAAGACGAGGTATGCCGTCCCGTCGCGGTCCTCGCGACGTCCCGTCGGTCGGGGGGTGCTGGATGTCGACGTCATGCGGTCTCCTCGGTCGGGGCGGTCGGTTGGTCAAGCATCGACCTATAGGTCACGAACTGCGCCCTGGGTGGCCCGGGCGGCGGTGACAGCTTTCGACCTATTGGTCACGAACTGCGCCCTGGGTGGCCCGGTCGGCGGTGGCCGGTCAGTTCCCGCGAAGCGACCTGAGCACCCGCGGCAGGTGCGCGGCCAGCTCGCTCGCGAGGTAGCCGACGCGCCCGTGCGTCATGACGAGGTCGTCACCGGCGGCGGCGTGGACGTGCTTGCCCCAGACGAGCGCCTGCACCGGTGTGGCGCCCCGGCTCAGCAGGCCCAGCGTCGCCCCGGCGACCACGTCACCGCTGCCCGACGTGCCCAGACCCGTGTCGCCGGTCGTGATCTGCCAGATCCGGCGCTCGGAGACCACCCAGGTGCCGCAGCCGACGACGGCGCCGTACTGGCGCGAGACCTGGAGCGCCCCCTCGACGACGTCCTCGTCGGCGACCTCGTCCTGCCCCAGCAGGCGGGCCAGCTCGCCGGAGTTGGGGGTGAGCACGAGCCGGTCACGCAGGCCTCCGCTCGTCGCCTTGTCCACCTGCGGCAGGACGGTGACGCCGTAGGCGTCGAGGACGACCGGCGTGCCCCGGGGAAGCTCTGCGACGAGCTCGGTGAGGAGCCGGGCAGATCCCTCGGCGCCGTCGAGCCCGGGCCCGACGAGGAGCGCGTCGGTCCGGTCGAGCTCCTTGGCCAGCTCGGACCCGGCTCCCACCCCGGTCACCGAGCCGTGCTCGTCCTCGGCCAGACCGGTGGCGCCGCACTCCGGGAGGGCGACGGCGACGTGCTGCGCGACGCTCTCGGCGACCGCGACGCTGAGGCGCCCCGCTCCCATCCGCAGGGCCGACCGGCCGGCGAGGAGCACCCCACCGGGCGTGCGCCGGGCCCCCCCGACGACGAGGGCCTGCCCTCGGCTGTACTTCGAACCGCTCGGCTCGGGCAGCGGCCACTGGTCGAGGACGTGTGGCGTGACGAGGCGGGGCGCGCGCCGGGTCCCGCCCCGTGCCCCCTCGGGGACCTCAGCCACGGCCGTCGCCGACCTCGTCGGTGGCGCCCGGTTGCGCCGTCACCTCGACGCCGAGGTCACGCAGGTGCGTGTCGATGTTGTAGTCCGTGACGACCCAGCCGGTGGGCGACTCCTCGTCGCGCTCGAGCCGGCAGATGGCGGCGTTCTTGAGGCCGTCGGTCCGCGCCCGGGACAGCACCGCCTCCTCGTCGAGGCCTTCGGCGACATAGGTGAACAGCATGATGACGACGTCGTGGGCGGTCACGAGCACCCGGTCGTGGCGCTCGGCGTGCGCCATGTCGGTGAGGACCCCCCGCACCCGCTGTGCGACGTCGGCCCACGACTCGCCGCCCGGCGGGCGGTAGTAGAACTTCCCGAGCCACTGCCGGCGCTCCGCCTCCTCGGGGTGCGAGGTCCTGATCCCGGCCCCGGTCAGCATGTCGGTGATCCCCATGTCACGGTCGCGCAGCCGCTCGTCCACCCGGAACGCCAGCTCGGTCCGCGCGACCTCCAGGGCCACCTCGGCCGTCTGCCGCGCCCGGCGGTAGGGGCTGGTCCAGACGACCTGTGGGCGCTCGTCCTCGGGGAGCGCCTCGAGCCAGCGGCCGACCGCGCCGGCCTGCTCCCGGCCGAGCTCGGACAGCGTGATGTCGGGGTCGCGCGCCGGCACCGCGATCCGCTCGAGCCGCTCGCGCTCGGCGGACTCGGCGGCGACGTTGCCCTCGGACTGGCCGTGACGGACGAGGATCAGGCTGCGCGCGGGCATGCCCCGAGGCTATGTGAGCGGGGGCGGGTCATGGCCCGGAAGCAGCGGCACACCTCGCCGCGGTCACTAGGCTCGGGCCATGCTCCCGCTCGCGTACGTCCTCGCCGGCCTCGCCGCGCTGGTCCACGTCTACATCTTCCGGCTGGAGTCGCTCGCCTGGACCGATGTCCGCACCCGTGCCGTCTTCGGGACGACGGCCGAGACGGCGGAGACCACCCGGCCGTTGGCCTACAACCAGGGCTTCTACAACCTGTTCCTCGCGCTCGTCACGGTCATCGGCATCGTCGGGTCGGCGACCGAATCCGAGGACGTGGGGGCGGCCCTGATGTATGCCGGGTGCGGCTCGATGGTCGCCGCGGCGCTCGTGCTCGCCACGAGCGACCGCTCGAAGCTGCGGCCGGCGCTCATCCAGGGTGTCGCCCCGGCACTCGCGGTGATCACCCTGCTCCTCGCTGGGACGGGGGAGTAGCCGTGCCGGTCACCTTCCACGCGTCGGAGCACCTCGACCCCACCGTCCCGCCCTCGGGTGAGGGCTGCGCCACCTGCACCACGGCACAGGGCTGGTGGGTCCACCTTCGCCGCTGCACCACCTGCGGCACGGTCGGCTGCTGCGACAGCTCGCCGGGCCAGCACGCGACTGCCCACTTCCGCGAGACCGGCCACCCGATCGTCGCGAGCTACGAGCCGGACGAGGCCTGGTTCTGGAACTACGCCACCAGGGAGATGGGACGGGGCCCGACGCTTGCCGAGCCCCGGTCGCGCCCGGTCGACCAGCCCGTCCCCGGGCCGCAGGGGCGCGTCCCGCACGACTGGCGCGACCGAATCCACCCGTGAGCGGACGGCATACGCATGTCTGACACCACGACGCTGGGGCAGCACCGCTACGTCCAGCTGACCACCTTCCGCCGCACCGGAGCCCCGGTGCCGAGCCCCGTGTGGATCGCACCGGACGGCGACGACCTGCTCGTGGTCACCGTGGACCGGACCGGGAAGACGAAACGGCTGGCCCACACCGCCCGGGTCGAGCTCCGCCCGTGCGACGTGCGCGGGAACGTCCCTGACGGGGCTCCCACGTATGCCGCGACGGCGACCGTGCACCGGGACCGCGAGGCGGTCGCCCGGGTCAAGCGAGCCCTCGGAGCGAAGTACGGCTGGTGGTACCGCGTGCTGACCGTCGTCGAACCGGTGCTCGACCGGCTGCCCGGTCGCCAGCCCCGCGCGGCGATCGTCGTCAGGGACGTCGCCCTTCTCGAGCCGTGAGCTCCTTCTCGATCGACCGTCCGAAACCGGTGCCCATCGCGGCGAGCACGCCGTGCATCGCTACCTGCACCGCCGGCCGGGCCAGGCGCGGGAAGGGCAGGTCGACCGTCACGGTGAGGTCGATGCGGAGACCGGTCTCAGCGCCGCCCTCGGTCTCGTCGAGGTCGTAGCGACCGTCCGTGCCGGCCCGCTCGTCACCACGAGGGGCGTGGCGGAAGGCGATGCGCCTCGGCTCCTCGTAGGACATCTCCTCCGTGAAGGCGAGCTCGAACGACCTCCCGAGCACCGGGATGCGGGTGAGCTGCCAGCGCCAGGTGCTCCCGTCCTGCGTGATCGACGCGACCATCGGCGTCAGCCGGGCGACCGTCGCGGGGTCGGTGAGAACCTCCCACACCAGCTCACGCGGGTGCGCGACGGTCGCGTCCGAGGTCTTGCTCGCGGAGAAGGTTGCCATGGCGCCCATCATGTCGCCACGGGCGCGGTGTCGTCAGTCGAGCAGGCTGCGGGCGTGCGCGATGGCGGCGGCCTCGGTGCGGGAGGCGGCGCCCAGCTTGGCGAGGATCCGCGAGACGTGGACGCTGGCGGTCTTGGTCGAGATGAAGAGCTGGCTGCCGATCTGCCCGTTGCTCAGGCCACGCGCGACGAGCTCGAGCACCTCGCGCTCGCGGGCGGTGAGGCCGTCCGCCTCCGCCCCGGCGGTCCGTGCTGACGCCGCTCCGACGAGGTCGTCGACCTCGCGCAGGAGGGGGGCCGCCCCGAGCCGCACCGCCACCTCGCGCGCCGCCGCCGCCTCCTCACCGGCTCGGGCGCCGTCACCGGCAGCGCGCAGGGCGGCGGCGAGCCGCACCCGGGAGCGCGCGGTCTCGTAGGGGTGCCCGTAGCGCTCGAAGGCCTCCACCGAGGCCACCCACGCCTCCACGAGGGACTCGATCGTCGGGTTGGTGGAGCGCGGGTCGCGCCACTGCAGCCGGAGCAGCTCGGCCCGTAGCCGCCGGTCCCACGCCCAGGTCTCGGTGTTGCTTCGAGCGAGGCCCGAGTCCTCGACGGGACCCACCGGGTCGCGCACCTCGCCCTGCGGACTCCCGACGATCGCGTCGGCCCGCTCGGTCAGCGACTCGAGCTGGGCGAGCGCCCGGCGGCGCAACGCCTCGTCCAGGCGGGGAGCCGCGCTCGCGACGTGCCCGGCGAGCAGCGCGGCGAGACGGACGACTGCGTGGAAGCGCCCCCAGGTGCGCTCGAGCTGCGCGACCGCGTCCTGGGCGATGTCGAGGGCGCGGGGGAGCTCCCCCCGCTGGCCGTAGCCGTCGACGGCCGGCATGACGAGCTGGACGACGCCGAAGCCGTCGGCTGGCCACCACTCCCGCACCGCCGCGATCTCGTCCTCGGGCAGCGGCTCGCCCCGGCCGGTGCGCACGGTCATCAGCGCGCTGTCGAAGAAGGATCGTCCCGGCTGGGGCAGGAGCGGGTCGTCCACCGCCAGCCGACGCTGCGCACCGTCCCAGTCCCCGATCTCGTATGCCGTGAGCCCGCCCAGGAGCCGCGACTCCAGCCCGAACGGGGCCCAGTCGAGATGGAGGCGGCGCGCCATCGCGGCGCCGCGGTCGTAGGACTCGAGCGCCCGGTGGAGGTCGCCGCGCCGATGGTGCATCGTCGCGGCCTGGTGGTGGATGCGGATGAGGAGGGGGTCGGGCCGGTTCCCGAGGTCGGCGAGCAGCCGGTCGATGTGCTGCTCGAGAGCGTCGAGGTCGTCGTGGACCTCGATGACGCGCGACATCACCGTGCGGATCTCGTGGTGCGCCGCGGAGAGTCCGAGACGCTCGGCGAGGTCGCTCGCGTCCTCCCCGAGGGCCGCGGCCTCCGCCCAGCGCCGGCTGTCGACGAGCTGCTGCGTGTGCGCGGTGAGGACGAGGAGCCGATCGGGGCCCTCCTCGTCGGTCACCAGCGACATGGCCTCACCGGTCATGGTGATCCCCGCGTCGGGCTCGAGCAGGTCGGTGAGGCGGGTGCGGTTCGCGCAGGTGGCGAGCAGCCGGGCACGCACCGCCGGCGGCTGCTCCGGGCCGGGGTGCTGGATCCGGTCGAGCAGCAGCTGGACCGAGCGGACCACGTCGCCGGCGTCGAGGGCGGCGTCCGACGCCTCCAGGCTGACCTCGTCGCGCTCCGGTGCCGACTCGTCCATCCACGACAGCGCCAGCTCCAGGTGCTCGAGCGCACCGGACGGCCCGCCGACCGCGAGGTCGGCGCGGGCGGCGTCGCGGGAGGCGCGGACCGCGGTCGCGAGGTCACCGGCGGCAGCGGCGTGCCGGGCCAGCTCGGACGCAGGGCCGAGCGTGGGATCGGCGGCCAGCGCACCGGCATACGCGCGGTGGAGACGGAGGCGCTCACCCGGCAGGAGGTCGTCGGTGGCGGTCTCACCCAGCAGGGCGTGCCGGAAGGCGTAGGCGGGCGGCCAGCGCGCCTCGACGACGTGGTGCTCGACCGCATCGGCGAGCGCGGCCTCCAGCTCCTCCTCGGCGAGGCCGGTGACGCGCAGGAGCAGGTGGTGGCCCACGGTGCGCCCGGCGAGAGCCATGGTCCGGACCACCTGCTGGGCGGGCGGCGTCAGCTGCTCGATGCGCGCGCCGAGTACCCGGCCCAGGCCGCCGGCGACCCGGCGACCGGAGACCGCGCCGGCCGCCAGCTCCTCGGCGAAGAACGGGTTGCCCTCGGCCCGGCGGGCGATCTCGGCGGCCGCCCGCTCGTCGAGCCGTCCCCCGGCGTCGCGGGTGACGAGGTCGCGGATCGCGGTGTCGGCGAGGGGGCGCAGGTCCAGCTGCTCGACACCGGCGATCCGCGCCCACACGGCGAGGGTCTCGTGCAGCGGGTGCCGTCGGTGCAGGTCGTCCGAGCGGTAGGTGACGACGAGGGCCACGGGGGTGGAGAACCCCCGGGTGAGCAGGAGGGTGAGCAGGTCGCGGGACGAGTGGTCGGCCCAGTGGGCGTCCTCGACGAGCACGAGGAGCGGGGCGCGCTTCCCGACGGCGGTGAGCAGCGCGTGCACGCCCTCGGCCACGCTGCCGGGGGACTGGGGCGAGGCCGGCTCCGCCAGGCCTCCGGGGAGCAGGACACCGAGGGCCGGCCGGGTGGCGACCTGCTCGGTGACCACGTCGGCGGCGACCTGCTGGAGCCGGGTGACGATCTCGGTGAAGGGGAGGTGGGCGACCCCGCGACCGCCCTGGCCGACGCAGTGGCCCCAGGCGACGGCCCATCCCGACGCCTCGGCGTCGCGGGCCACCCGGGCGAGCAGGCTCGACTTGCCGATGCCGGCGTCGCCGGACACGACGACACCGACCCCGTGCGGGTCGTCGAGCCCGAGGATCCCGGTGACCCGCGCGAGGTCGGCGTCGCGGCCGACGAGCTCGCGCACGGTGGGAGTCATGCTGGCGATTATCGACGACTCCCGGCGCTGCGCGAGGCTTCGTGGTGACGGTGCCCGCACGCCCACGTCACCGGGCCGAGCGGGCTGCCTGGACGCGGGCCCGCACCCGGCGGATGACGTGCAGCGACGAGCCGGGGCGCTCGTGCGTCTCGGGGAGGAGCCCGTAGCGGGCGTGGATCTCGGCCCTGACGAGCTCCGGGGTGATGAAGGCGTTTATGACGGGTCCTTTCGTGACCGGTTCTGCTGACTCCTCCACCGTCGTCGGGTGAGGTAGCGGGCCACATCGGGCGTATGCCGTATCTCTGCGGTGGCTGCCACCTCAGGGGCCGGTGCCCGCTACCTCAGACGGGCGATGTGCCCTTCCGTTGCCCTCGGTACCGATGAGTAGCCATCTCGTTGCGAAGTGGGGAGATGCGGGGGCACTCGCGTGGAAGTCCTGTGGAACAGGCCTCCGTAGCGTTTTCCCCATCAACCCCCACTCATCGGGAACACCCCGATGGACTCGATCCAGGAGTACGACATGAGCGTCAGCCGCACCAAGAAGATCCTCGTCCCGCTCGCCACGCTGACCGTCGCCGGCGCCATCGCCGTCGGCTCGGGTGCGACCTTCACCTCCACCACCGGCAACACGATCAGCTCGGTCACCGCCGGTTCGCTGACGCACACGAACTCCAAGAGCAACGCCGCGATCTTCAACCTCACGAACATCAAGCCGGGCGACACCGTCATCGGCTCCGTCACCCTCACCAACACCGGCACGCTCCCGGCCAACTTCAGCCTCACCGAGACCCTGTCGAGCAACGCGTTCAGCGACAAGGTCGCGGGTGACAACTACCTCAAGCTGGCCATCCACAACGTCACGGCCAACACCCCCGTCTACTCCGGCAACTTCGGCGGCATCATCGACGGCAGCGCGACCACCCTCGGCGAGTTCGCCCCCGGCGCCGTCAACACCTTCCGCTTCACCGTCACGCTGGACGCGGACGCCCCGAACAGCGAGCAGGGCAAGGTCGCCAACGCCACCTACCGCTGGGACTCGGTCCAGGGCGCGGCGACGGTCACCGACCAGTCCTGACGCCTGAGCACGACGATCGACATCCGGGTTGAGGCAGGGCGTCCCGCGGGGCGCCCTGCCACCGGCCCAGCCGCACCACCCGCCCGACCCGCACCCGCTCGCCCCGCCCGACCCTCCCCGCACGCCCCACCGAAGGAGCCCGAGATGCACCGCTTCGTCCAGGTCGCCCGCCGCTCCCTGCGCGTGCTCGGCTCCCTCGCCCTCCTGGTCGTCACCCTCGGCGGTGCGGCCTACATCGTCCCCGGCCTGCTCGGCTACGAGCGCTACGTCATCACCGGCGGCTCCATGTCCGGCGCGATCGAGCGCGGCTCGGTCGCCTTCGAGAAGCGCATCCCCGTCCAGGACCTCGCCGTGGGTGACGTCATCACCTACCTGCCCCCGCCCGACAGTGGCGTCTCGGACCTCGTGACGCACCGCATCACGAAGGTCGAGCCCGGCCAGGCCGGCTCCACCGTGTTCAGCACCCAGGGTGACGCCAACCCCGACCCCGACCCGTGGACCTTCGCCCTGACCGAGGGGACCCAGCCGGTCGTGGCCCACACCGTCCCCCTGGTCGGCTACGTCTTCGTGGCCCTGGCGGACCCGCAGGTGCGCATGGCCGTCATCGGCGGTCCGGCCGCGGTCATCGCCCTGCTCGCCCTGCGCGACCTCGTCGGAGCCGTGCGCCCGGACCGGACCCGCCCTCACGTGCCCACCCGCTCCGGGGCTGGTCTCCCCGTCTGAGCCAAGCCCCAGGCGTTCCCCGCCGCAGTAGCAAACCGGGGAACTCCTGGGGCATTTCTGTGGAGGAGCAGTGGAGCCCTTCTCACTAGCGTTGACCCCAACGCGACAGCTGCTGCCGTCCACCCACCCACCACCCAGGCCCACGAGAAGGAGGACCCCGTGACGCGACGTCCGCGCCTCCTGCAGCTCCTCCTCCTCGCCGCGCTCGCCGGTGTGCTCACGATCGCGTTCCCGGTCTTCTCGTCCGCGAGCTTCACCGCCCAGACGCAGGCCAGCGCCACCGTGCGGGCCGCTGCCGACTGGACGCCTCCGAGCGTCTCGGTCGTGAGCCCCGGCACCGCCGTCAAGGGCACGGTGACGGTGTCGATGACCGCGGCCGACGGCGAGACCGGGATCGCCTCGGTCACCCTGGAGGTGTTCGCTCCCGGGGCCTCCGACTGGGCGACGATCTGCACCGACACCGTGGCGCCGTACTCCTGCTCCTGGAGCACCTCTGCCGCCGGCGTGGTCGACGGGCAGTACTCGCTCCGCGCCCGCGCCACCGACAACGCCGGCTACGAGAGCGTCTCCGACGTCGTGCGCACCACCGTCGCCAACAACGTCCTCGTCGTCCTCGCCTCACCCGGTGACGTCGTCCGCGGCACCGTGGCGCTGGCCACCTCGGTCTACAACGCGCCCGTCACCAACACGGTGAGGGTCGAGTACGCCCCCACGGGCACGACGCGCTGGACCTCGATCTGCACCAACCTCACCAGCCCCTACGCCTGCAGCTGGAACACCACGGGCCTGGCTTCCGGCGACTACGACCTCCGCTCGGTCCTCACGTCCGGCAACCTCACCGCCACCTCGGCCCTCGTCGAGGCCGTCACGGTCGACAACACGGCACCGAGCGTCACCATGGTCGACCCCGGCACGCCCCTGAGCGGCACCCGCACCTTCACCGCCACGGCCGCCGACGCCGACTCGGGAGTCGCCCAGGTCGTCATCCAGCACCTGCGCAGCGGCACCTCGACCTGGCAGGACCTGTGCACCATCTCCACCGAGCCGTGGAGCTGCCGCGTCGCCACCTCGCCCCTCCTCGACGGGACCTACTCCTTCCGCGCCGTCGCCACCGACGTCGCCGGCAACCAGGCCACCTCGACGGCCGTGACCAACCGCGTCGTCGACAACACGATCTCCTCGATCACGGTCGACGTCCCCCCCACCCTCAACGGCACGGTGTCCGTCACCGCAGCGGCCAGCTCGTCCGCCGGTGTCGCCTCCGTCCGCATCCAGGTCGCCCCGACCGGGACGAGCACCTGGACCGACCTCTGCACCGACACGACGTCGCCCTACGCCTGCACGTGGGACACGACCACCGTGGTCGACGGCCTCTACGACGTCAGGGGGATCCTGCTGGACGGCAAGGGTCAGACACTGACCTCCGCCGTCGTCAGCGCACAGCTCGTCGACAACGCGCCCCTGCGCGGCGCCGACGTGCAGAGCGCCAACGGTGGGGCGTCGATCGGCCGCGCCGACACCGGTGACACGCTCACCTACACCTGGACGACCCAGGTCGACCTCACCAAGGTCAGCTCCTCGTGGAACGGTGCAGCGAAGGCCGTCACCGTCCGCCTGCGCGACGGCGCGGTGCTGGGCAGGACGGCGACCGACGACACCGTCGACGTCCTGTCGGGCACCACCCCGGTCACCCTCGGATCCGTCAACCTCCGGCGCGACTACGTCAAGACCGGCAAGACGGCGACGTTCAACGCGACCATGACCGCCGGCACGGTCACGACGAGCACCGGTGTCGTCCGGACCACGGTCACGCTGCGGCTCGGGACGATCGCCACCGGCAACAACACGCTGAAGACCACGAGCACCAACGGCGCGATGATCTGGACCCCGTCAGCCACCGTGACCGACCTCCAGGGCCGCCCCTGCTCGACCACCCCGGTCACCGAGACCGGCACCTCCGACAGGGACCTCTGATGCCCCGCCGGCTGACCCGGTCGTCGCGGTGGGCCGCGGTCGCCGCGATGGTCCTCGCCCTGGTGCTGGTGGAGCGAGCCGTCAACGCCGCCGCCACCAGCACGATGGTGTTGCTGGGGGTGGTCGCCCTCCTCGCCCTGCTCGGGGGCATCAAGATGTGGCTGCACAACTGCTTCGAGTCGCACCTCGTCGTCGTGCTCGTCGTCGCGGCGACGAGCATCGGCACCCTGTTGAGCCTCACGCTCGGCATGCCGGGCAACGACCCCACGGAGCTGTCCGCGACCCACGTCGTCACCCTCCTTCTGTCGGTGGCCATCGGGCTGCTGCTCGTGATCGACGCGCGTGAGCGACGCGCTGACGGCTGACGGGGGCGGAGCCGTATGCTCTCGCCCCATGGCCGTACGGGTACTGGTCGTCGAGGACGACGACAAGATCGCCGCGCCGCTGGTGCGGACCCTCGAGCGCGAGGGCTACGAGGTCGAGCGGCTCGCCGAGGGGCTGCCGGCTCTGCCCCGCCTCGCGTCCGGGGAGATCGACCTGCTCCTCCTCGACCTCGGCCTGCCCGACGTCGACGGGCTGGACGTCTGCCGCCTGGCGCGTGAGGGCGGGTTCCCCGGCGGCATCATCATCCTCACGGCGCGTGACGGTGAGCTCGACCTCGTCGTGGGCCTCGACGTGGGCGCCGACGACTACCTGTCGAAGCCGTTCGGTCTCTCCGTCCTGCTCGCCCGGGTCCGTGCCCTCGTGCGGCGGGGCACGGGAGCCGTCGCGGTCGAGCCCGTCGTCGAGGCGGCCGCCACACCCCACGGCAACGGCCTGCGGGTCGACCTCAACGCCCGGCGGATCTGGGTGGGTGACGCCGAGCTCGTCGCGACGTCAAAGGAGTTCGACGTGCTCGCCCTCCTCGACGTGAGCCGTGGAGCCGTGGTCAGCCGCGAGAAGCTCATCAGCGAGGTGTGGGACGAGAACTGGTACGGCTCGACCAAGACGCTCGACGCCACCATCGGACGGCTCCGTCAGAAGCTCGACGAGGCCCGGGCCCCCGCCCAGGTGACCACGGTGCGCGGAGTGGGTTTCCGGCTCGAGGACGCTGCCGGTGCGTGAGCGGCTCGTCGCAGCGCTCGTCGGCATGACCATCGCGATGATCGTCCTCTACGGCGTGCCCCGGGCGTACCTGCTGGCCGACCTCGTGACGACGCAGGAGAACCGCAAGGTCGAGAGGTCCGCGGACCTGGTGACCGTCGTGATCGCCGAGCGCACCACGGCTGCCTCACCGGTGACCTCGGAGTTCCTCGAGGGCCTGCTGGACGAGGGCGAGGGCATCGAGTACGTCGCCCCCGACGACACCGTGGTGCGGGCCGGAGAGCAGTCCCGCGGCTCCTCGGACGACATCGTGCAGACGCGACGGCTCGAGGGTGGGGGCTCGCTCACCATGACCCGCTCGGGCGCCCTCGTCGACTCTCGGGTCTCGGCGGCGCTGCTGCCGCTCATCCTCATCGGCCTCGGGCTCGTGGCACTCGCCGCCGTCCTGGGCTTCCTGCTCGCCAAGCGGCTCGCGCGGCCCTTCGGGGAGCTCGCGGACGCCGCCGACCACCTCGGGGAGGCCCGGTTCGACGTCGCTCTGCCGCACTACTCGATCCCCGAGGCCGAGGCCATCGGCGCGGCGCTGCGCCGTGCGTCGACCCAGCTCGACTCGCTCGTCGAGCGCGAGCGCGAGTTCGCCGCCAACGTCTCCCACCAGCTGCGCACCCCCGTCACTGCCCTGCGACTGACCCTCGAGGACCTGTCGATGTGGCCGGAGACGCCGCCGACGGTCGCGGCGGAGCTGACCGACACGATGTCGGAGCTGGACCGGCTCAGCAGCGCCATCACCGAGATCCTCGACCTCTCACGCGGCCGCCGCCTCGGTGACGCCGTCGACGTCGACCTGTCGGACCTGGTGGCGGAGGCCATCGCCCGGTGGAGGCCGAAGTTCGTCGCCGCAGGCCGCGAGCTGGTCCATGAGCCCAGCGACCCGGTCAACGCCCACGTCGTGCCGGGGCCGGTCGCCCAGGTCCTCGACGTCCTCCTCGAGAACGCCTGCGCTCACGGGCAGGGTCAGGTCGTGGTCGGCGCCAGGGACCTCGGCAAGTTCCTCCACCTCGGCGTCGCCGACGAGGGCGAGCGGGGCGTGGGCACGGAGGTGTTCCAGCGGGGAACCAGCTCACGCGACAGCGAGGGCCACGGGCTAGGGCTCACCATCGGGTCACAGCTGGCGACCTCTGTCGGCGGCTACCTCACCCTCGCCGACGCCCCCACGACGACCTTCGTGCTCGTGCTGCCGGCCAAGGCCGACGCCCTGATCCGCACCGCCATCTGAGCCGGCCGCGCTCCCGTCGCTGAAGGTCACCGGCGCCGTGACCAATCCGTGACCCCCGTGGCCACGAATCCCTTCGCGCAGGTCCCGGGCCGACATCTCGGTCTGACCCCACGAAGGAGCAGCACCATGCGATTGACAACGAAGTCCGCCCTGGCCATCCCCGGCTCCGCGTTCCTCATCCTGGCCGGCGCCGCAGGGGCGAGCGCTGAGGAGAGCTACCAGATGGAGCTGACCGACACCTCCGGCAACGAGAGCGGGTCGTCGTCGACGGCCCAGCTGACGGTGGACGGTGACAGCTTCACCATCAAGATCGAGGGCAAGGGGTTCACCCCGAACTCGCCGCACGCCCAGCACTTCCACGGGTCGTTCACCGACGACAAGAAGTTCACCTGCCCGACGTCGGCGGCGGACAAGGACGGAGACGGACAGGTGGACACCGAGGAGGGTCTGCCGATGTACGGCGACGTCATCCTGTCCCTCACGACCAAGGGGGACACCAGCCCGAAGAGCGGACTCGCGATCGACCGCATGCCCGTGGCCGACGCGGACGGCAACCTCTCCTACTCGCGCACCATCGAGCTGCCTGCGGGGGCCGGTGCGAAGCTCAAGAACCTGCACGTCGTGCAGCACGGGCTGGACGCCAACGGCAACGACAAGTACGACCTGGAGGCGCTGGGCGAGTCCAGCTTCGCCAAGTCGCTCGGCGTCAACGGCATCCCGGAGGAGGCCACCAACCCGGCCACCTGCGGCACCGTGACCGGTGCGTCGGCCGGGGAGATGCCCAGTGGCGGCGTCGACACCGGTGACGGCACGACCGGTGGCATCGAGGCGGTCGGCACCTTCGGCCTCGCCGGTGCGGCGTTCGCTGCGGCAGGTGGCGCGCTGATCTACCGTCGCCGCCTCGAGACCGTGCGCGGCTGAGCGGATCTCTCATGTCAGACGACACCATGACCCGCAGCCGGCGCCTCACGGCGTCGGCTGCGGCCGTGGTGGGTTTTGCGGTCCTCGGTGTGGGCGCCACGGGTTTCGCGCTCGCCCAGCAGGAGACCCGGACCCCACCCACCGTGACCGACCACTCAGGCCATGGCGGCACGGCTGCCCCCGGCCCCTCCCCCTCACCGTCCGGGTCGCCGACGGCGCCGGCCGGCGACCCGCACTCCGGTCACGGCGCGAGCGCGGCACCCGCGCCGCAGTACCGGACCGCTCAAGGGCCCCGACTGGAGCGCTCGCGACCCATCCGGGTGACCCTCCCGGAGATCGGGGCCAGCGCGCCGATCATCGACCTGGCTCTCGGCCCCGACAGGCGGATGGAGGTGCCCGACAACGGCACGGATGCCGGATGGTTCACCGGAAGCCCCACGCCCGGTGAGCTCGGACCGGCGATCATCGCCGCCCACGTGACGCACCGGAGCAAGCCTGCGGTGTTCTTCGACCTGGGTGCGATGCGCAAGGGAGACCCGATCGAGGTGACCCGCGAGGACGGCACCACGGCGACGTTCAGCGTCACCGAGGTCGGTCAGTACCCGAAGTCGGACTTCCCCAGCAAGAAGGTCTACGGCTCCGTCGACCGCGCAGCCCTTCGCCTGATCACCTGCGGCGGGGTCCTCGACGGCGAGACCGGAAGCCACGTGGACAACGTCGTGGTCTACGCGCAGCTCACCGAGGCGAACTGACCTCGCACTGACGGCGTGGGCGGCGGAGGGGCCGGCCCACGCCGGCACGGGCAGACTCGGTGCAGACTGACCGACATGTCCACGCCCCTGAAGATCGCCGTCGTCATCGCGTCGTCCCGACCTGAGCGGGCTGGACCCACGGTGGCCGACTGGGTGATGGAGGGGACCCGCAACCGCCAGTCGGCGACGTACGAGCTCGTCGACCTCGCCCGGCAGGACCTGCCCAACCTCGATGAGCCGGAACCGGCCAGCTCGGGCACCTACACCCGGGCGCACACGCAGGCATGGGCCGCGCGGGTCGCCGCGTTCGACGCCTTCGTGTTCGTCACCCCCGAGTACAACCACGGCATACCCGGGCAGCTCAAGAACGCCCTCGACTTCCTCTACGCGGAGTGGAACGACAAGGTCGCCGGCATCGTCTGCTACGGCAGCAACGGCGGGTTCCGTGCTGCCGAGCAGCTCAAGCTCAGCCTCAACGAGCTCCAGGTCGCCGTCGTGCGGGCACAGGTCGAGCTGTCGACCTACGACGACATGGATCCCTCCGGGGCGATGAGCCCGCGCGAGTACCAGAGCGCGAAGCGCAGGACCATGCTCGCCGCCGTCGAGCGCTGGGGCGGAGCGATGCGCCGTCTGCGCGAGAGCGTCCCGGCCTAGAAGACCGGACGCCCGCCGGTGACACCCACGACCGTCCCGGAGACGTAGCTCGCCTCGTCCGAGGCGAGGAAGACGTAGGCCGCGGCGACCTCGACGGGGTGACCCGCGCGGCCCAGTGGGGTGTCGCTGCCGAAGCCCTCGACCTTCTTCTCCGACATCGTCGCAGGGATGAGCGGGGTCCAGATCGGGCCCGGCGCCACGGCGTTGACCCTGACCCCACGCGGCCCGAGCTCGCCGGCGAGGTTGACGACCAGGTTGTTGAGCGCGGCCTTGGTCGCGGCGTAGTCCAGCAGCTGCCCGGACGGCTCGTAGGCCTGGATCGAGGTCGTGACGATCACCGACCCGCCGTCCTGCTCGAGGTCCTTGGCCAGCGCCTGGACGAGCCAGAACGTCGAGAAGACGTTGGTGGCGAAGGTCTGCTTGATCTGCTCCGGCGGGAAGGCCTCGAGGTCGTCGAACGTCATCTGGTAGGCCGCGTTGCAGACGAGCACGTCCAGCCCGCCGAGGACCTCCACGGCGTCCCTGGCCAGCTGCTGGTTGGCGGCGAGCTCGGTGAGGTCGGTCGCGAAGAGGTGCGCGGTGCCGCCACCCCCGCTGATGACCTTCACGGTGTCCTCGGCGTCGGCCTGCTCCTGCGGCAGGTGCGCGATGGCCACCGACGCGCCCTCCTTGGCCATGGTGATCGCAACGGCGCGACCGATGCCGGAGTCGCCACCGGTGACGAGGACCCGCTTGCCCTCGAGACGGTTCCGCGAGGTCCAGGACGTCTCACCGTGGTCCGGTGCCGGTGTCAGCTCCTCGGTGGTGCCGGGCCAGTCCTGCGTCTGGCTGGGGATCTCGGTGAGCTCCGGGCGCGTCATGGGTCCTCCTGGGGTCGGTGGTTGTCACGTCCTGTCCTACCCAGCCTGCCCTGTGACAATGCCTCATGCCCGACTACGGTCTCGACCTCGAGTTCGGCATCTTCCCGAGCCCCGACGCCACACGCCACCGCGAGGTGCTCGAGCTGGCGCAGCTCGCCGACGTCCTCGGGCTGGAGCACGTCAGCATCCAGGACCACCCCTACCAGGCCGCCCACCTCGACACCTGGACGCTGCTCTCGCTGATCGGGTCGCGCACGAACCAGGTCCGGCTCTCCACCAACGTGGCCAACCTCCCGCTCCGGCCTCCGGTCGTGCTGGCCAAGGCGGCGGCCACCCTCGACGTCCTCACCGGTGGTCGCGTCGAGCTCGGCCTGGGGGCCGGGGCGTTCTGGGACGGGATCGTGGCGGCGGGAGGTCGGCGGCTGACCCCCGGGGAGTCCGTGGACGCGCTGGCCGAGGCGATCACGGTGATGCGTGGCTTCTGGGCGGGCGAGCCGGGGCGCTTCGAGGGGAGGCACTACTCGAGCCGCGGGCTGCGGCCCGGGCCGCGACCGGTGCACCACATCCCCGTGTGGCTCGGTGCCTACAAGCCCCGCATGATCCGCCTCACCGCGCGCGTCGCCGACGCGTGGGTGCCGAGCATGGGCTACGCCGACCCCCCGGCCCTGCCGGACCTCAACGCCCGGCTCGACGACGCCGCCGTCGCGGCCGGCCGGGCCCCGCAGGACATCCGCCGGATCTACAACGTCTTCGGCCGGTTCGGCGCGAGCTCGGATCTTCTCCGGGGCACGCCGAAGGACTGGGCGGAGCAGCTCACCGACCTCGCCGTGGGTATCGGTATGAGCACCTTCATCGTCGGCGCCGAGGACCCGGGATTCGTGCGCCGCTTCGCCGAGGAGGTCGTCCCCCTCACCCGTGAGCTCGTCGCCGCCGAGCGGGAGGGTGACACGGAGGAGCGCACCCCCGCCGAGGACATGACGAGGCACGTGCCGAAGGACCTGTCGGACGGTGCACCGGCGAGCATCTCGACGGGGTCGGTCCGACGCTTCACGCCCCAGCAGCTGGCGATCCCGGCACATCTCGTCGAGGTCCACGACCACCTGCGCGCCGAGCTCGAGCAGGTGCGCGACATCGTCCGTCAGGTCCGTGAGGGCCACGCGAGCGTCGGCACCGCACGGTCGGCCATCAGCACGATGACGATGCGTCAGAACAACTGGACGCTCGGGGCCTACTGCGAGTCCTACTGCCGCATCGTCACCGGCCACCACACCAACGAGGACCTCGGGATGTTCCCGCACCTCCTGCGCTCGGACCCGACGCTCCGACCCGTGCTCACCCGCCTGCACGACGAGCACGAGGTCATCGCACAGCTCCTCGACGGCCTCGACCGGGCACTGGTCGCGCTGGTGGCCGAGCCCGGGCACGAGAGCTCGGGGCAGCGTCCGCTCGACGCGCTGTCTGACGCCCTCGACGACCTGTCCGACTCCCTGCTGGCCCACCTGACCTACGAGGAGGAGGCGCTCCATGACCCGCTCGCCGTCCACGGCTTCGGCTGACGTCCCCGGCATCCCGCTCGACGCCGCCGAGTTCTACCGCACGCTCGAGGAGTCGAACTCCCGGGAGTGGTGGGTCGCCCACAAGGAGCGGTATGCCGTGAGCGTCCGTGAGCCCATGGCCCACCTCGGTGACGTGCTCACCGAGGAGTTCGGTGAGCCGAAGCTCTTCCGACCGAACCGGGACGTGCGCTTCAGCAAGGACAAGTCGCCCTACAAGAACCACCAGGGACTGTTCGTCCCGACCTCCGCCCGGATGGGCTGGTACGTCCAGATCGGGGCCGACGGGCTCCGGACCGCCGGCGGCTTCTATGCCTCCGCGTCCGACCAGGTGGCTCGCTACCGCACCTCGGTGGCGGACGACATCGCCGGCGACCGGCTCGTCGCGGTCGTCGCGACGTTGTCGGACAACGGTTTCGAGATCGGCGGCGACGTCCTCGCGACCCGACCACGCGGCATACCCGCAGACCATCCACGGCTCGAGCTGCTGCGGCACCGGACCCTCACCGCGTCACGGGACCACGGCACTCCCGAGTGGCTGGAGTCCGACGAGGTCGCGGACCGGGTGCGCTCGGACTGGGTGGCCCTGCGGCCGCTCGTCGAGTGGTGCGACCAGTACGTCGGCGCGAGCGAGCTGCCCGGGCGGCGGTGATGACCCGCCGCGCCAGACCGAGCGACGTCGACGAGATCGCCGGCGCGCTGCCCGGGGCCGAGCTCGGCATCTCGTGGGGCGACCGACCGACGTGGAAGGTGCGTGGCAAGGGGTTCCTGCTCTACCGGATGCCGCACAGGACGGCCGTCGACCCCGAGACCGGGCAGATGTGGGACGACCTGCTCGTCGTGTTCGCCCCCGACATGGGTGCCAAGGAGGCGCTCGTGCAGGGGGACAACCCGTTCTTCGACATCCCGCACTTCCGGAACCACCCCGGGGTGCTCGTCCAGCTGTCCCGCCTCGACGAGATCGACCGGGACGAGCTCGAGGAGGTCATCACCGAGGCGTGGGCGGCGCAGGCCCCCAAGAAGCTCGTCCGCGAGCACCTCGGCCCCGACCCGTCGGGTGCGTGAACGGTCACCGACGCCGACGCCCTGCGTCGGTCGGCGGTCAGGAGGGGGTCGATCCGATGGCCGTGCGCACCGAGAACAGCTCGGGGAAGAAGGTGAGCTCCAGCGCGCGCTGGAGGAAGCCGACGCCGCTGGACCCGCCGGTCCCGGTCTTCATCCCGATGACCCGCTGCACCGTCTTGAGGTGCCGGAAGCGCCACAGCTGGAAGTTGTCCTCGAGGTCGACGAGCTCCTCGCACGCCTCGTAGACGTCCCAGTGGCCTTCTGCGTCCTCGTAGATCCCGGTGAAGAGGCGCACGAGGTCCTCGTTCGGGACGTGCGCGACGGTGACGTCGCGGTCGAGGACCTCGCGCGGGACGGCATACCCCCGCCTCGCGAGGTGGCGCAGGAACTCGTCGTAGATGCTCGGCGACTCGAGGAGCTCCTCGAGCATCGCGTGCGCCTTCGGGTCCGCCTCGTGGACCTTGAGCATGCCGCGGTGCTTGTTGCCGAGCATGAACTCGACCCCGCGGTACTGCCAGGACTGGAAGCCCGACGCATGGCCGAGGTAGCCGCGGAACTGGCTGTACTCGGTCGGTGTGAGGGTGGCGAGCACCGACCACTGGTCGGTCAGCGTGCGCTGGATGTGCTTGACACGGGCGATGCGCTTGAGCGCGACGCGCATCTCATCGGCGGCGAGCAGGGCTGCGGCGGAACGCAGCTCGTGCAGGACCAGCTTGAGCCAGAGCTCCGACGTCTGGTGCTGGATGATGAAGAGCATCTCGTCGTGGTGCTCGGGGTCGCTCACCGGGTGCTGGGCGCTGAGGAGCTCGTCGATCGCGAGGTAGGAGCCGTAGCTCATCTCCTTCGCGAAGTCGGTGTGGATGCCCGCCTCGATCGGCCGGGTGTTGCCCTTCGACGTCTCGCTCATGCGCCAACAGTAGGGCGATGCCGCGTCGACCCCTTCGCGACCTATGGTTTCCCGGTGACCCGTCTCGCCGCCCCGGACCGTCCGCTCAGCGCCCTCTGGGAGAGGCACCGGCGCTACCGCGGGCGTCTCGTCGCCGCCGTGACGATGTCGACCGTCAACAAGGTGGCCGACGTCGTGCCCGAGCTGCTCATCGGGGCCGCAGTGGACGTCGTCGTGCGCGGGACCGACTCGTACGTCGGCACCCTGCTCGGCGTCGAGTCCCGCTACGCCCAGCTGGCCTGGCTCGCCGCGATCAACGTCGTCGTCTGGGTCATCGAGTCGCTGTCGCAGTACGTCGCCGACGTGCTCTGGCGAGGCCTGGCCCAGGGCATCGAGCACGACCTGCGGGTGGAGGCCTACGACCACGCGCAGCACCTCGACATGTCGTGGCACGAGGGCCGGGCGAGCGGGACGACGCTCGCGACGCTCAACGACGACGTCAACCAGCTCGAGCGGTTCCTCGACGTCGGTGCGCCCGCGATCCTCCAGACGGCGCTCAACGTGCTGATCGTCGGGGCGGTCTTCGCGGCGGCGAGCGGTCAGCTCTTCGTCCTCGCGTTCCTGCCGATCCCGCTCGTCATCGGCGGGTCGATGCTCTTCCAGCGCCGGCTGGAGCCGCTCTACGCGCGGGTCCGCGAGACCGTCTCGGACCTCTCCGGTGCCCTGAGCGCCAACCTCGCCGGCATCTCGACGATCAAGGCGTTCACCGCGGAGTCCCGTGAGCGGGACCGGATCGCGACCCTCTCCACGGCCTACCGGCAGGCCAACGTCGATGCGATCCGGTCGAGCGCGGCGTTCGTCCCGCTCGTGCGGATGGCCATCCTCGCCGGCTTCACCTGCACCCTCCTCTTCGGCGGATGGGCGACCCTGCGCGGCGACCTCGAGGTGGGGCTGTACTCGGTGCTCGTCTTCATGACCCAGCGGCTGCTCTGGCCGCTCACCGAGGTGGCGACCGTGCTCGACCTCTACCAGCGCGGGCGGGCCTCGGCGAGCCGGATCCTGCGCCTGCTCGACGAGCCGGTCACCGTCCCCGCCGGGACGGGCGCGCTGCAGCGCCCGGTCCGCGGCGCCGTCGAGCTGCGCGGGGTGAGAGCGGGGTACGGCGAGGGTCCGGAGATCCTCCACGGCATCGACATGGTCATCCCCGCGGGCCAGACCCACGCCGTCGTCGGGTCCACCGGTGCGGGCAAGTCCACGCTGCTCCGGCTCGTCCTGCGCTTCGACGACCCCCGGGACGGGGCCGTGCTGCTCGACGGCCGGGACGTGCGCGAGCTCGACTGGGACTCGCTGCGCGGGTCGATGGGCTACGTCGCCCAGGACGTCTACATCTTCTCCGGGTCGATCGCCGAGAACATCGCGTACGGCCGCCCCGACGCCAGCCCGGAGGAGATCCGCGAGGCCGCGGTGGCCGCTGCCGCCGTGGACTTCATCGAGGCCCTGCCCGCGGGGTTCGACTCGCTGCTCGGGGAGCGGGGGGTCAACCTGTCGGGCGGCCAGCGGCAGCGCGTGGCGCTGGCCCGGGCCCTCCTGCGCGACCCCGCCGTGCTCGTCCTCGACGAGGCGACGAGCGCCGTCGACAACGAGACCGAGGCGGCCATCCAGGCGTCGCTGCGACGGGCGACGCTCGACCGCACCGCGATCGTCGTCGCCCACCGGTTGTCGACCGTCCGGCACGCCCACCGGATCTGGGTCCTCGACGCCGGGCGGGTGGCCGAGGCGGGCACCCACGACGAGCTGCTGGCGACCGGCGGCATCTATGCGTCGCTGTGGAAGGTGCAGACCGGCGAGCTCTGAGGGGTCCACCGGCTGGCGAGGGACGGACGGACGTTCCGGCGTGTGCTGGACTGGCACGCATGGAGCAGAGCGCCGTCGTCCTCGTCGCCCACGGGACCCGGGACCCCCGAGGCGCCGACACGGTGCGTCGCCTCGCGGACCGCGTGGCCGAGTCGCTGCCCGCGCGCGAGGTGCGCCTGGCCTACGTCGACGTCCAGGAGCCGCTCGTCGGCGAGGTCCTCGACGACGTCATGACCCGCCACGCGTCGGCGGTCGTCGTGCCGCTCCTGCTGAGCCGCGGCTTCCACGTCGACGTCGACATTGCGGACGCGGTCGCCGCGCACCCGGGCTCGCGCGCTGTCGCCCAGCTCGGCCCCGACCCTCTCCTGGCGGAGCGCATGGTGCAGGGACTCCGGGCGGAAGGCGTGCCGCCCACGGCACACGTCGTCCTGGCCGCGGCGGGGTCCAGCAGGACCGAGGCGGCCGAGGACGTCGAGGTGGCCGCGGACCAGCTCGCGGACCGGTGGGACGGCCCGGTGACCGTCGCCTACGCCGCCGGCACGCCCCCCACGGTCCCCGACGCGGTCACCGCCGCCCGGGCCGACCGTGCGAGCACGGTCGCGGTGGCGTCCTACCTCCTGGCCGAGGGCTTCTTCCACGACCGGCTCGCCGACGCGGGAGCCGACCACGTCACCCCGCCGCTCGGTGACGACGACGCCGTCCTCGCCGTCGTCCTGTCCCGCCTCTCCTGACGCCAGGCGCCAAGCCGGAACCGTCGCCGCGCCAGCCCCCGACCACCACTTTTCGACCAATAGGTCACGAATTGCCCGAGAGCGCCGACACGTCGTGACCTATTGGTCGAAAGCTGCGCGGGCACGACGGGACGGGGTGGGTGCCGCCGTCAAGGGTGGGGAGGGTCAGGTGGTGATGTCGCGGTGCCAGGACTCCGTCCGGTATGCCGTGACCCAGCCCATCGCGCCGTAGAGCCCGTCCGCGCCCGTGGGCGAGTCGGCGTCGACCTCCAGGCCCACCCGGTTGTGCCCCCGCTCGGCGGCGTCGCGGATGACGGTGTGCAGCAACGACTTCGCGACCCCACGTCCACGGGACAGTCGGTGCACGCCGATGTAGTCGACGTAGCTGCCGAGGGCGCCGGTGGCGTCGGGCGACAGGATCGTCGCGACGAGCGCGCCACCGGGCACGACCTCGCCGTCGACCTCGACCTCGGCGATCCACCAGTGGTCCCAGCGGTGACCGGGGTCCTCGCGCAGACGCGACAGGAACTCGGGGAAGGACTCGCGATAGCTGTTGAAGTGGTCGGCGAACGACTCCTCCAGCATGCGGTGCACCGTCTGCAGGTCGGCGGCGACCGGGAGACCGTTGTCGTGCTTGGCCACTCGCCGGATGCTCACTCCCTCACGCGGCCCGGGCAGGGCGCCGGCCTGCGCCTCCTCGGGGCGCACCGGTCGCGACATCTGCAACCAGGTGCGGGTCCGGCGGTAGCCGGCCGCGGCCAGCCAACGACGCTGACGCTCGTCGTCGGCGTACGCGCCCGAGTCGAGCTGGGTGCCATGGAGGTCGCGACCGGTGGCGATGACCCGTCCGGCCTCCTCCGACCAGGCAAACAGCGAGGTGGCGAGGAGGCCGGCGTCGTTCTCCGACAGCGTCTCCGTGTCCACCAGCACCTCGACGAGCGTCCGCCCGGCGGCCCGGTCGTGGATCGACGCCCAGCCGACGATGCGGCCGCCGGTGTCGGTGACGACCGCCTGGTGGCGCGTCCACGACCCGGTCCCGGCGACGTTGCTCTCGACCGCGTCGACGTCGACCGACCCCCACCCCTTGGCCGTCCGCTGGTGCGCCTCGGACAGGGCCACGAGGGCGGCCACGTCCTCACCCGACGGGACGCGCGCGACCCAGCCGTCCGGCATACCGGAGAGATCGGGCAGGCCGGACTGGTGGGGCGGGATCACGGTCTCGGACAACGGGTCCGGCGTCGGGTCGGTCACGCGATCGGCCCGCCGCTCTCGACGAGCGGCACGAGGTCGGCGATGGACTCCAGCACCGCGGTCGGCCGGTAGGGGAAGAGCTCGACCTGTGCCGGAGTCGTCGACCCGGTGAGGACGAGCACGGTCCGCAGCCCGGCCTCGAGGCCGGACACGACGTCGGTGTCCATGCGGTCGCCGATCATCACCGTCGACTCCGAATGTGCGTCGAGCCGGTTGAGGGCGCTGCGCATCATGAGCGGGTTCGGCTTGCCGACGTAGTAGGGCTGGCGCCCGGTCGCCGTCGAGATCAGCGCGGCCACCGACCCGGTGGCCGGGAGGATGCCCTCGGGGGACGGTCCGCTGACGTCGGGGTTGGTCGCGATGAACCGCGCGCCCCTCTCGATGAGGCGGATCGCCTGGGTGATCTGCTCGAACGAGTACGTGCGCGTCTCACCGAGGACGACGTAGTCGGGCTTGCGGCTGGTGAGGATGTAGCCGACGTCGTGCAGCGCGGTGGTGAGACCGGCCTCGCCGACGACGTAGGCCGTCCCCTGCGGTCGCTGGTCGGACAGCAACTGTGCCGTCGCCATCGCGGAGGTCCAGATCGCCTCCTCCGGCACGTCGATGCCGCTCGCGAGCAGTCGGGCCCGCAGGTCCCGGGCGGTGTAGATCGAGTTGTTCGTGAGGACGAGGAACGGGCGACCGGCGGCCTGCAGCGCGGCGAGGAAGTCGGCGGCCCCGGGGATCGCATGCTCCTCGTGCACGAGGACGCCGTCCATGTCGGTGAGCCAGGTCTCGATCGGCTGACCCGTCACTGCGATGCCTCTGTCATGCCGCCATTGTCGCGCCTTACGGTGGAGGCATGGCGCAACCGACCGCACACCGCACCGAATCCGACACGATGGGGACCATCGAGGTCCCCGCCGAGGCCTACTGGGGCGCACAGACCCAGCGCAGCATCGAGAACTTCGACATCGGGCGCGACACGTTCGTGTGGGGTCGCCCCATGATCCGAGCCCTCGGCATCCTCAAGAAGGCTGCGGCACAGGCGAACGGCGAGCTCGGCGAGCTCCCCGCCGAAGTCGCCGACCTCGTCGCGCGCGCCGCCGACGACGTCATCTCCGGCTCGCTGGACGCGCAGTTCCCGCTCGTCGTCTTCCAGACCGGGTCTGGCACGCAGTCCAACATGAACGCGAACGAGGTCGTGTCCAACCGGGCGATCGAGATCGCCGGGGGCGAGCGCGGGTCCAAGACCCCGGTCCACCCCAACGACCACGTCAACCGCGGCCAGTCGAGCAACGACACCTTCCCGACGGCCATGCACATCGCCGTCGTCCTCGAGGTCGTCGAGCGCCTGGAGCCGGCGGTGGCGGAGCTGCGCGCGGTCCTCGACGAGAAGCGGACGGCATACGCCGACGTCGTCATGGTCGGGCGAACCCACCTGCAGGACGCGACCCCGGTGACGCTCGGGCAGGTCTTCGGCGGCTGGGTCGCGCAGGTCGACGAGGCGATGCTCGCGCTGTCGTATGCCGTCGAGTCGGCTCGCGCGCTCGCCATCGGCGGCACGGCGGTCGGCACGGGGCTCAACGCCCACCCGGAGTTCGGGCGGCTCGCGGCCGAGAAGATCGCGGCGGAGACGGGGCAGGCCTTCCGCCAGGCTCCCGACCTCTTCGCGGCGCTGTCCGCCCACGACGCCCTGGTCGGGGTCAGCGCCGGCCTGCGCACGCTCGGCGGCGTCCTCATGAAGCTCGCCAACGACGTCCGCTGGTACGCCTCCGGCCCGCGAAACGGCCTGGGCGAGCTGCGGATCCCCGAGAACGAGCCGGGCAGCTCGATCATGCCGGGCAAGGTCAACCCGACCCAGGCCGAGGCACTGACGATGGTCGCGACGCGGGTGTTCGGCAACGACGCGACCGTGGCGTTCGCCGGCTCGCAGGGCAACTTCCAGCTCAACGTCTACAAGCCGGTCATGGCGCATGCGGTGCTCGAGTCGATCCGCCTGCTCGCCGACGGCTGCCGCTCCTTCACGGCGCACTGCGCCCGCGGGATCGAGCCGAACGCGGAGCGGATCGAGGCCAACCTCGAGAGCAACCTCATGCTCGTCACGGCGCTCAACCGCCACATCGGCTACGACAAGGCTGCCGCCATCGCCAAGAACGCGCACAAGCAGGGCCTCAGCCTGCGCGAGTCGGCGCTCGCCTCGGGCCACGTCACCGGCGAGCAGTTCGACGAGTGGGTCGTCCCGGAGGACATGACGCACCCCTGAGGTCGGACCCCGGGCCTTCCGGTCAGCGACGGACCAGGGTCCAGCGGATCATGGGCGGGCGCACGGCGGCGCAGACCGGGCCGCCGTGCGCGTCGGTGAGGGGCAGGCGTGCCTCGAGCACCGCGCCGGGCCGCGACGTCGCCATCTCGGCCGGGTCGAGGACGCCGAGCAGCAGCTTGGCGCGGCGGTCGGTGACGAACCCGGCGCCGTCGTCGTGGCCCCAGCAGAGATAGAGGAAGCGATCACCGCGGCGTCCGTGGACCCACGGCCCGCGGTAGTCGATGCCGTCCGGGGTGACGGTCACGTCGAGCTCGGCCGCGAAGGTCATCGTGCTGCCGTCGACCTGGCGTCGCCCGGGCACCTCCCGCCCACGCTGGAGGCCGACGAGGACCTCGCGTCCGGCGACCACCGGCGCCGGCAGCGACGAACCCACGACGCGCACGTCCATGTCGCCATCCTGCCGTGTGCCGACGGAGGAGCCGAGGGTCGGCACCCCGCACTAGGTTGACGCCATGGACTTCACCGCTCCCTCCCCCCACGCCGGCATGGGCGCGGTCCCGGTCGACGCCGGCGTGACCTTCCGGGTCTGGGCCCCGCACGCGACCCAGGTGTGGGTCATCGGCGACTTCAACGGCTGGGACAGCGGCAACAACCCGGTGCTGGCCCGCGACGGTGACGGGTCCTCCGAGCTGTGGTCGGTGCACGTGCCGGGCGCCAAGGCCGGGCAGGAGTACCAGTTCCAGCTCGACACCGGCTCCGAGGTCGTGTGGCGCGCCGACCCCTACGCCCGCCAGATGACGAGCTCGGTGGGCAACTCCGTCGTCTACGACCCGGCGGGCTTCGACTGGGGTGGACACGAGTTCCGTATGCCGGAGTGGGACGACGTCGTCATCTACGAGCTGCACATCGGGACCTTCTCCGGCGACGGGCAGTCGCGGGGGAGCTTCGACTCGGCGATCCACCGGCTCGACCACCTGCGCGACCTCGGCGTCTCCGTCATCCAGGTGATGCCCCCGTTCGAGTACGCCGGTGACATCTCCTGGGGCTACAACCCCAGCCACATGTTTGCGGTCGAGTCCGGCTACGGCGGACCCGACGCGTTCAAGGCGTTCATCAAGGCGGCACACGAGCACGGCATGGCCGTCATCGTCGACGTCGTCCACAACCACATCGGCCCCTCCGACCTCGACCTCTGGCGCTTCGACGGATGGCACGAGAACGACGGCGGTGGCATCTACTTCTACAACGACCACCGCGCGCAGACCCCGTGGGGCGCCACCCGGCCCGACTACGGCCGGCCCGAGGTGCGCGGCTTCCTGCGGGACAGCGCCATGCTCTGGCTCGAGGAGTTCCGGTGCGACGGCCTGCGGTTCGACGCCACCGGCTTCATCCGCTCGATCCACGGCGCCACCTGGGACGAGGGCTCAGTGATCGAGGACGGCAACGACTACCTCGCCTGGCTCACCACCGAGGTCCGCAACGCCCAGCCGTGGAAGCTCCTCATCGCCGAGGACCTCCAGGACGACCCGGGCGTCACCCAGCTCCCCGAGCAGGGCGGTCTGGGGTTCCACGCGCAGTGGGACGCCGGCTTCGTGCACCCGGTCCGCAAGGCGCTGACCGAGCTGAGCGACGAGCACCGCGACATGGGCGCCGTCGGCCGGGCGATCCTGGGCGAGGGCCGCGGGCCGGCGGGGACGAGGGTCGTCTACACCGAGTCCCACGACGAGGTCGCCAACGGCAAGACCCGCTTGCCGGAGGCTGTCGCGCCCGGCGACGCCGACTCGTGGGCGGCCAAGAAGCGGGCGGCGCTCGGCTTCGTCACCGTGATGTGCGCACCAGGCATACCGATGCTCTTCCAGGGTCAGGAGTTCCTCGAGGACCGCTGGTTCGACGACTCGGTCGCCCTCGACTGGGGCAAGTCCGACCTCCACGACGGCATCGTGGCGCTGCACCGCGACCTCATCCAGCTGCGCCGCAACGCCGACCACGTCAGCCGCGGCCTGCGCGGGGCGGGCGCGAGCCTGCTCCGGGTGGACGACGACGCCAAGCTCTTGGCGGTGCACCGCTGGGCCGAGGGCGGCGTCCACGACGACACCGTCGTCGTCCTCAACTTCTCGACCCGGGTGCACGACGCCCTGCCCTTGGGGCTGCCCTTCCCCGGCCTGTGGAAGGTCCGGTTCAACTCGGACTCGCCGCACTACGCCCCGGAGTTCGGTGGCATGGACGCGTTCGACGTCGAGGCGGACGGGCCGGCCATGGACGGCTGCGAGCAGAGCGCCGTGCTCATGCTCGGCCCCTACAGCGCGGTGGTCCTCACCCGGGAGGCCTGAGCCTGCTCTCCTGACGTGCGATTTTCGACAGGTACCGTGTCGTCATGCCCGCCCTCGGTCCCTCCTCGGTGAGGAGCACCGTGGGGCTCGCCCCCGCGGACCTGAGCGCCGTCGACGAGGCGCTCGTGCGCACGGTCGAGGAGCAGGCGCAGGCACTCTCGGCCGTGAGCGACGAGCTGACCGACCTCCTCGGCGCGGTCCGCGCGCTCATGGTGGGCGGCAAGCGGCTGCGTGCGGCGTTCTGCGTGTGGGGCGCCCGCGGCGTGACGGGTCACTCGTCCGCTGCCGACGGGCACCCGGCCGCCGGTCCGGCACCCGCCGGCCCCGGAGTGGTGGAGGCTGCCGCCGCCCTGGAGATGTTCCACCTCGGGGCCCTGGTCCACGACGACGTCATGGACCGCAGCGCCCTGCGACGGGGCGTGCCCACCGTGCACCGCAGCTTCGCCGACCTCCACCGCACCTCCGGGGCCTCGGGTGACGCCGACGCGTTCGGTGACTCCGTCGCCGTGCTGGTCGGGGACCTCTGCTTCACCTGGGCCGACGACCTCCTCGACCGGGCCGCGCGGGCCTGCCTCGCGGCGGGTCGGGAGGCAGCCGGCGCGCACGCCCGGGTCGTCTGGGAGCGCATGCGGACCCAGACCCTCGCCGGTCAGTACCTCGACCTCGTGGCGCAGAGCCGCCCGGACACGACCGCGTCCGCGGCCACCGCCGTCCTGCACTACAAGAGCGCCAAGTACACCGTCGAGCACCCGCTCATGCTCGGAGGCGCACTCGCCGGTGCCCCCGACGCCCTGCTCGACGCCTACGCGGCGTTCGGGCTGTGCGTCGGCGAGGCGTTCCAGCTGCGCGACGACGTCCTGGGCGTCTTCGGCGAGTCGACGGTCACCGGCAAGTCCACGTTCGACGACGTCCGCGAGGGCAAGCGGACGATGCTCGTGGCCTATGCCGAGGAGGCGGCCACGCCCGAGCAGCTGGTGCAGCTGCGTCGGCGCCTCGGGGACGAGGACCTCGACGCCGAGGGCCTCGCGGCGGTGCGCACGCTGCTCACCGACACCGGCGCCCTCGACCGCGTCGAGGCGCGCATCGAGGAGACGGTGACGCAGGCCCTCGCCGGTCTCGAGCGCATGCCGGTGCCTCAGGACGCGCGTGAGGCTCTGGCCGAGCTCACCGAGGCGAGCGTCTGGAGGACCGCATGAGGGCCGGGTGCGGGCCCGGCCCAGGCTCGGCCTGGACCCCGCGACAGCCCCACCAGACCCACCAGATCATCGACTGGGCCACGAGGCCGAACCCGAAGAGGAAGTCCTCCACCGGGGCGTGCCCGACCCGCCACCCGAGGATCGACCCCTCGTCGTACCGGAAGACCCCCCGAGACGTGAGCCACTCGTTGGTGAGCAGCTGGAAGAACAGGACGATCGCATACGACACCCAGAAGGCGCGACGGGTCAGCAGCCGGGTGCGCAGCACCCAGAGGTCGAGCACGACCGTGACGGCGATGCCGAGCAGGGAGGCCTCGGTGTGGCTCACGGTTCCTCCCGCGGGAGCTCGTCGCCCACCGGCCACGCCCGCCCGCGCACGCTCCGCACGGCCTCCAGGGTCATGACGGAGGCCAGCGGCACGACGATGAAGAAGAGGATCTCCTCGAGCGGTAGACCGGCCAGCCCGACCCCGAGCGTGAGCGACTCGTCGAACGACCAGTGCCCCGCCCGCACCGCCGCGACGTCCCACACCGCGAACGGCAGCCCCACGCACAGCAGGACCAGCCCGAGCCGCCGCAGCCGCGCGTACACGCGGGTGCGCAGCAGGATCTCGAGCGGCAGCGTGACGACGACGACGAAGGCCAGCATGACGGCATACGTCAGCTCCTCCATGGCGTCATCCTCCCCGACCGCCGGGGTGCCCCGATGACGACCCCTCGGCGTCGGCGTGCCGGCGCGGAGCTGCGCGCCCTGCGGGACGGCACCCGCGAGCGCATCTCCGGGCAGCGGCTGCCCTCGGCGGCGGCCACCCTCACCTACTTCTCGGCGATCGGCATCGTGCCGTGGCTGCTGCTCGGTCTGTGGGCCTCGACGTGGACCCGTGGCGACTCGGCGGCGCGCGCCCGGCTGCTCGAGCTGCGGGTGCTCGTGCCGCCCGACATGGGGGCCCGTCCGGTCTTCGACGACCTCGTCGGTGCCGCGACGGGCCTTGGTGTCGTCGGCGCGCTCGTCACCCTGCTGCCGGCCTCCGTCTACGGGGAGGGCCTGCGTCGCGCCTGCCTGGCCCTGAGCCCGCAGCCCGACCGCCTGACCGGCTGGCGGGCCCGGGTGCCGGTCATGGCGCTCCTGCTCGTCGCTCCTGTCCTCAGCTGGTCGGTGCTTCGCGTGGCCGACGCCCTCGTGCCGCTGACGCCCGAGGGGGGAGGCGGCGGTCCGCTCGACCTGCTCGTGCGGGTGGTCGCGGGCTTCACCGTCCTGTGGCTGGCCCTCGGGGTAGTGCTGACCTGGGTCTTCCGGACCGTGGCCCCGGGCCGGCCCCGCTGGCGGGTCGTCGCCGTCGGCGGCTTCGCCACCGGTTCGTTCCTCGCGGGCTTCCTGCACGGGTTCCTGCTGTTCCTCTCCCTCCCGATCGACCTCGGGGTGCCCTTCGGCGGGCTGCGCACCGTCGGCGGCGTGGTCGCGACCGGGCTCTGGCTCTACCTGCTGCACGTCGTCGTGCTCATCGGCTGGACCGTCACCCAGGCGCTCGAGGCGCAGGTCGCCGGCTGGTCCGCCGACCGGGTGCGGAGCCCGGCGTGAGCACCCCGGTGGTCGACCTGCGCGTCTGGCGCGTGGAACGCCTGGCGCCGGCGCTGCTGCGCATGGCGACCGGCAGGCGACAGCTGCGCGATGCCAACGGGCTCCGCTTCGCCAAGCTGCTCGGGACCGGGTCCGGGCGCACCTTCACCCCGGGGGACGCCGACCTCCAGCACTGGGGGTTGCTCACCGTCTGGGAGGACACGCGCGCGTCCGATGCGTTCGCCGGCCACCGGGTGCCCCGCGGCTGGGACGAGGCAGCCGCCGAGCGACTCCGGGTCCGCATGGAGCCGATCGCCGCACGAGGGCAGTGGTCGGGCGAGGAGCCCTTCGAGCCCGCCGCGCCGGGACGGCACGAGGGGCCGGTGGCCGCCATCACCCGTGCGCGACTGCGGCCCTCGCGGGCCCTGTCCTTCTGGAAGGCGGTGCCCCCCGTCGTCGACGCGCTCACGGTGGCCCCCGGGCTGCGGCTCGCGATCGGCGTCGGCGAGGCACCGATCGGCCTCCAGGGCACGTTCTCTCTGTGGGACTCGGGCCGGGACCTCGTCGACTTCGCCTACCGCAGCCCGGCGCACGTCAGGACCATCGAACGCACCCAGCCGTCCCGGTGGTACACCGAGGAGCTGTTCGCCCGCTTCGCGGTGCTCGAGGTCGAGGGCACCCACCGCGGGAGCGCACCATGACTCCCACCGACACCCGGGTGCGGCCCGTCGCTGCTCGGCTCGACCGCTGGTACGTGGCGTCGGTAGTGCTCGCCACGCTTGCCGTGCTCGTCCAGATGGCCTTCCCGTTCACCGACGGCGGCACCCCGACGCTGACCACCGCCAGCGTGGTGCTGCTCTCGGGTGCGGGGCTCGCGCACGCGCGGGCCACCCGGGGGATGCGGGCGGTCGCCGCGCTGCTCCTCGTGCCGGGCCTCGGCGGGCTCGTGGCCGAGGCGGTCGGGGTGCGCTCCGGCGTGCCCTTCGGGGAGTACTCCTACACCGGCACCCTCGGGTGGGAGGTGCTCGGCGTGCCGGTCCTCGTGCCCCTGGCCTGGGTGATGATGACCTGGCCGGCGCTCGTCGTGGCCCGCTTCCTCGCGGGGCGGGGCCGCGTCGTCCGCGCCCTGGTCGCAGCGTGGGCGCTCATGGCGTGGGACGTCTTCCTCGACCCGCAGATGGTCGACGCCGGCCACTGGACCTGGCGGTTCCCCGAGCCCGCCCTCCCCGGTGTCGAGGGGATCCCGCTGACCAACTTCGCCGGGTGGTTCGTCGTCGCCGTGCTCTTCTGCGGGCTGCTCGACCGGGTCGTCGACGACGCCCCTCTCCCGCTCGCGCGCGAGGGGGTCGCCCACGCGGTCTACCTGTGGACCTACTTCTCCTCGGTGCTCGCGCACGCCGCCTTCTTCGGGCGCCCCTCCGTCGCGGTGGTCGGTGCCGTCGTCATGGGCGTGGTCGCGGTGCCGCTCGCCGCGAGGCTGGCTGCCCGGGTGCGCCGGTGAGGACTCGGCCCCTGCGTGGCCTGGTCGTGGCCGGCACGGCTCTCTCGGTCGCCTCCCTGGCCCTCACCGTCGACAACCTCCGGCGGGTGCGTGAGCCGCGGGTGTCGCCCGTGGGTGGCCGCAAGCCCGACGAGGTGGCCGTGCTCCTGCCCGTGCGGGACGAGGTCGACGACGTCGAGCGGTGCGTCCGCCACCTGGTGACCGCCGCCCGCCACTGGCGCGGTCGTGCCCGGGTCGTGGTGCTCGACGACGGCTCGACCGACGGCACGACGGAGGTCCTCGCCCGGCTGGCCGCAGAGCTGGGAGCCGGCCCGGACGACGTGCTCAGGGTCGTCACCGGCGCGCCGGCCCCGGCCGGGTGGCTCGGCAAGCCATGGGCCTGCCAGCAGCTCGCCGACGCCGTGCCCGACGCCACCGTCCTCGTGCTCGTCGACGCCGACGTCAGCCTGGCCGAGCACGCGGTGACGGCGACCGTGGACCTGCTGCGCAGCTCCGGCCTCGACCTCGTCTGCCCGTACCCCCGGCAGGAGGCCCACGGTCTCGCCGAGCGGCTCGTGCAGCCGCTCCTGCAGTGGTCGTGGATGAGCACCCTGCCCCTGGGTCTCGCGGAGCGGTCACCGCGGCCGTCGCTGACCGCGGCGAACGGGCAGCTGCTCGTCGTCGACGCCGGCGCGTACCGCCGGGCGGGCGGGCACCACGCCGTGCGCGCCGCGGTGCTCGAGGACATCGCGTTGCTGCGGGCCGTCAAGCGGTCGGGGGGCCGTGGTGTCGTGGCCGAGGGCAGCGCGGTCGCGTCCTGCCGGATGTATGCCGGGTGGTCCGACCTGCGGGCCGGCTACACCAAGTCGCTCTGGGCCGCGTTCGGCTCGACGCCCGGGGCCGCGGCGGTCTCCGCGGTGATGGTGGTGACGCACGTCGTCCCGGCCGTCGCTGCGCTGCGGGGGTCGCGGACCGGCCTGCTCGGCTACGCCTGCGGGGTCGCGGCACGGGTCCTCGTCGGTCGGCGGACGGGGACGCGGGTGCTCCCGGACGCCTTCGCGCATCCGGTCTCGGTCGCCGTGTTCACGGCGCTCACCGCCGACTCCGTCCTGTCGCGTCGCCGAGGGTCGCTGCGGTGGAAGGGTCGCCCGGTCGAGGTGCCCCGGTGAGCCGCGTCGTCGTCGTCGGCGCCGGGGTGGGCGGGCTGGCCGCAGCGGTCCGGCTCGGGGCACTCGGCCACGATGTGACGGTGCTCGAGCAGGCCGACGAGGTCGGCGGGAAGCTCGGGACCGAGATCCATCACGGCTTCGTCTTCGACACCGGCCCCTCGCTGGTGACGATGCCGCACGTCTTCGAGGAGCTGTTTGCGGACACCGGGGCGCCCCTGCGCGAGGTCCTGCCGCTGCAGCGGCTCGACGTGGCTTGCCGCTACCGGTTCCCCGACGGCACCGTGCTCGACGTGCCCGGAGACCTGCGGGACGTCTCGGCTGCGCTCGACGCCGCCCTCGGCCCGGGCCGTGGAGATCAGTGGAGCTCGTTCCTGCGGAGGGCCGAGCGCATCTGGGACGTCACGCGGGGGCCCTTCCTCGAGGCCCCGATCTCCTTCGGCGAGATGGTGCGGCTCTCGCGGCGGGTCGACCGGGTGCTCACCGTGGCGCCGTGGCGCAGCCTGCGTGGACTGGGCAGGGCACACCTCGACGACCCCCGCCTGCGGATGATGCTCGACCGCTACGCCACCTACACGGGCTCGGACCCGCGCCGGGCCCCGGCCGCCCTGGCCGCAGTGCCGTGGGCGGAGCAGGCCTTCGGGTCCTGGTACGTCCCCGGCGGACTGCACCGCATCGCGCAGGCGCTGCTGGCACGAGCGCAGGAGCACGGCGCGTCGGTGCGCACGGGCGCCGAGGTCGTCGAGGTGCTGGTGGAGCAGGGGAGGGCCGCCGGGGTGCGGCTGGCCGACGGCTCCACCGTGGTGGCTGACCTGGTCGTGGCGAACACCGATGCGGGCCAGCTCTACTCGCGCCTCGTGCCGGGGACCCGGGCCGGACGGCAGGCGACCCGCATCCGACGCTCCACACCGTCGCTGTCCGGCTTCGTCCTGCTGCTGGGCCTCGACGAGGTGCCCTCCGGGACGCCGCACCACCAGGTGCTCTTCGCCGAGGACTACGACGCCGAGTTCGACGCCGTCTTCGGTCGACGAGGCCGGGCGCGGCCGGTGGATCGACCGACCGTCTACGTCTCCGCGCCGGACGACCCCGCCCTCGTGCCGCACCCGGGCGCCGGTGCGTGGTTCGTCCTCGTCAACGCGCCGCGGCACGACCCCGCCGGCGGGGTCGACTGGGACGAGCCGGGCCTCGCGCAGCGCCATGCCGACCATGTCCTCACGGTGATGGCCGACCGCGGCCTGGACGTGCGGCGGCAGGTCCGCCACCGCACGGTGCTCACGCCGGCCGACCTCGCCCGACGGACTCTGACCCCGGGCGGCTCGATCTACGGCACCTCGTCGAACGGTGCCGCCGCCGCCTTCCTGCGCCCGGCCAACCGCTCGCCGGTGCTGGGCCTCTACCTCGTCGGGGGATCGGCCCATCCCGGCGGCGGGCTGCCGCTCGTCACCCTGTCGGCCCGGATCGTGGCCGACCTCGTCGGTCCGGCCTGACCGAGGGCGCTCCCGAGGTTGCGTCGCGCAGCTGCACCCGGACGCTGACGAGGAGCTGGGCCAGCCCGACGACGCCGAGCACCGTGCCCACGGTGGTGAGCCCCGTCGCGACCACCGCGCCGTCCACGGCCGGCCACAGGTCGACGCCGACGCGACGCGCCCACCACTCCAGTCCGCAGAACAGCAGCGCGAAGGCCGTGACGAGCACGCGCGCCGGCCGTTCGGCCACCGTGACCGACCCCGGCCCGGTCATGCCGGCGGCCTGGGCCGACGCCCGGACCGACTCGAGCAGCAGGACAAGCGCGCCGAGGACGGCCGCCAGCTCCCACGGCGCACCGAGCACCACGAGCGTGGCGACGAGGAAGAGGTCGCTGACCCGGTCGGCCATGCCGTCGAGCACCTGACCCCACCGCGAGGTGGTGCCGGTGCGGGAGGCGAGGGCGCCGTCGACGCCGTCGAGGACCGCCGCCGCGACCACGACCGGGACGGCGGCCAGTGGCCAGGCCGCACCGACCGCCGCGAGCGAGGGCACCGTGGCGGTGACCAGCACCCCGAGCGCCGTGACGGTGTGGGCCCTCACCTCCCGTCGCGCGAGCGGCCGGGCGACGCGGTCGGTGAGGGTGACCCAGCCGGCGACCCATCCCGAGCTCCGGGCGTCGAGGCCGCCGTGGCGCTGCGACCACTGGACGTGGGCGTCGTCGTCGGCCACCTCCCGCATCACCCGGGCCCGGAGGCGGTGGCGCGAGACAGCTCTGTGGGGTCGGGAGGCGTGGGCTCCACGGAGGGGCCGGTCGACCGGTCACCGCGGAGGCGCTTGAGCACCAGCTCGGCGCTGATGAGGCACATGGGCAGCCCGATGCCGGGCACGGTGCTGTAGCCCGCGTAGTAGAGGCCGGACACCTTGCGGGAGGAGTTGCCCGCACGGAAGAAAGCGCTCTGGCGCAGCACGTGGGCCGGGCCAAGGGCGCCACCCGACCAGGAGTTGTATTCGTCGACGAAGTCGGCCGGCCCGACCGTCCGGCGCACGACGACGCGCTCGGCCAGGTCGGGGACTCCCGCCCAGGCGGCGACCATGGCGATGGCCCGGTCGGCGATCGCCTCGACCTGCGGCGAGCCGGCGCCGTCGACCCCGCCTGCCCCGATTCCCGGGTCGGCCGGCACCGGGACGAGGACGAAGAGGTTCTCGCACCCCGCAGGAGCCACGGAGGCGTCCGTCGCCGACGGCTTGCAGACGTAGATCGAGGCAGGGTCCGGCACGGTGGTCGGCCTCTCGAAGATCGCGTCGAAGTTCGTCTTCCAGTCCGCGGTGAAGAAGAGCGAGTGGTGCGCCAGCTCGGGCAGGCTGCCGCGGACGCCGAGGTTGACGAGCACCGCACCAGGGCCGGACACGGCGCGGTCCCACCACGACTGCGGATAGGTTTGGAGCGGCTCGGGCAGGAGCCGCGTCTCGACGTGGTGCAGGTCGGCAGCGCCGACGACGACGTCCGCGTCGAGGGTGTGCACGCTCCCGTCGCGACCGGCATACGTCACACCGGTGACCACCGCGGCAGGTCCGCGCCGCCCCGACCGCGGTGTGGTCTCGATCGCGGTGACGGTCGCGCCGGTGACGAGGCGGGCGCCGCGGTCGGCCGCGACCGAGGCGACGGCGTCGATGAGCCGCGTGAAGCCACCCTGCGGGTAGAGCACGCCCTCGGACAGGTCCAGCCAGCTCATGAGGTGGTACATCGCGGGCGCCCGCTCCGGGGAGGACCCGAGGAACACCGCGGGGTAGCCGAGCACCTGCCGCAGCCGCGGGTCCTCGAAGCGCGCGGCGACGTACGACTCCAGTGAGCGGGTGAGCAGAGTCGCGAGCCGGGGACCGTTGCGCAGCACCCGTCGCCCCGCGAGAGCCGACGCGTTCTGGAAGCTCGTGTAGAGGAAGTGCTGGACGGCCAGGTCGTAGACCTCGCGCGCCGAGGTCAGGTGCTCGGCCAGCGCCTGCCCGGCGCCGGGCTCGACCTCCTCGAAGACCCGGCGGTTGCCTTCCTCGTCGGTCGCCACGTCGAGCGGGTCATCCCGACCCTCGAAGAAGACGCGGTATGCAGGGTCGAGCCTCACCAGGTCGAGGTGCGCCTCCGTCGTCGTACCCACGAGACGGAAGAAGTGGTCGAACACCTCCGGCATCAGCCACCAGGACGGGCCCGTGTCGAAGCGGAAGCCGTCGTGCTCCCACGACCCCGCGCGGCCGCCGAGGGCCTCGTTCTTCTCGAGCAGGTGGACGTCGTGACCGTCGTGGGCGAGCAGCGCGGCCGTGGCCAGACCGGCGATCCCGCCGCCGATGACGACGACGCGCTGTGGCCCGCCGGCAGCCGGGACGGCGCTCACGGCGTGGCCGCCAGGACGGAGCGGGGACGGCCCCCACGCAGGAGGGCCGCCGCGACGAGCCGAGCCTTGACCGGGTTCGGGATCCGCACCCGGTGCTGGTGCAGTGATGCGGCAGGGGTCCGTCGCAGTCGCGCCGAGAGGTCGGCGAAGAGGTCGTGGGCGGCGCACACGGCCGTGCGGGCGGAGTCCGGCAGGGCGGGGATCACCGTCGCGGCCGCGTGGAGGTCGCCGTCGATGTCGTCGAGGAGCGCGTCGCGCTGCTCGTCGCTCAGTCGGCGAGGGTCGACCCCCGGGAAGTAGGCGCGGTCCAGGCCGTCGAGGTCCTCGCCGAGGTCGCGCAGGAAGTTGACCTTCTGGAACGCCGCGCCGAGCCGTCGCGCGCCGGGCGCGAGCTCGGCGTAGCGCGCCGCCGGGTCGTCCTCTGCGGCGACGAAGGTGCGCAGGCACATGAGCCCCACGACCTCAGCGGACCCGTAGACGTACTCGGCGAAGCTGTCCTCGTCGTGCTCCCGGCGCTCGAGGTCGGTGTGCATGGAGGAGAAGAACGGGGTGACGAGCTCGGGCTCGATGCCGCACGCGGCCGCCGTCCTGGCGAAGGCGTGGACCACGAGGTTGCTGCTCTGGCCGGTCCCCAGGGCCGTCAGCGTCTCCTCACGCAGTGCCGACAGCGCCCGGGCGCGCTGGGAGACGTCCTGGCCGGGGCGCGGCGCGTCGACGACCTCGTCGGCCACCCGGACGAGCGCGTAGACGTTGCGCACGTGCGAGCGGACCGGGCGGTGGAGCAGCCGCGAGGCGAGGGCGAAGGACGACGAGTACGCGTCGATGACGAGCGCCGCGCTGGCGTCCGCGACCTCGTCGTACTGGACGTGCGGAGCGCGGGCCCTGCCCGAGGACCGGCGCAGGGGTCGCGACCGGGCTCCCCGCATGTGTTCTCCTCCGACTCGCCGAGACTGCATTGTCACCCGGCCCGCTGTGGGACGCCAGAGCGCTTCGTGGTCGGCGTCAGTGCGTGAAGCCGTCCGCCACCTGCAGCGATGCGTCGAGGATCTCGAGGCCGCGGCGCATCTCGTCGGCGGTCGTCGTGCACGGCGGCACGACGTGCGTCCGGTTGAAGTGGACGAAGGGCCACAGCCCGCCCTTCTTGCAGGCCGCGGCGAACTGCGTCATGGGCGCGGCTGCCGCACCGCTGGCGTTGAACGGGACCAACGGCTCGCGCGTCTCCTTGGAGCGCACCAGCTCCACGGCATACATGAAGCCGACGCCACGGACCTCGCCCACCGACGGGTGCCGCTGCGCGATCTCCTCGAGCCCCGGGCGCAGGACCGTCTCCTCGACGCCGCGCACGTGCTCGAGGATGCCCTCGTCGCGGAAGATGCCGATCGAGGCCACCGCGGACGCGCAGGCCAGGGGATGCCCGGAGTAGGTCAGTCCTCCCGGGTAGGGCCGGTCCGCGAACGTCGCCGCGATCTCGGCCGAGATGACGACCCCGCCGAGCGGCACGTAGCCCGAGTTCACGCCCTTCGCGAAGCAGATGAGGTCGGGCGTGACGCCCCAGCGGTCGACGGCGAACCACTCGCCGCAGCGGCCGAAGCCGGCCATGACCTCGTCGGCGATGAAGACGATCCCGTGCTCGTCGCAGATCCGACGCACGCCCTCGAGGTAGCCGTCCGGCGGCACGAGGACGCCGTTGGTGCCGACGACCGTCTCGAGCATGATCGCCGCGATCGTTGACGCGCCCTCGACCATGACCGTGTCGCGCAGGTGCTGCAGCGCACGCTCGCACTCCTGCGCCTCGGTGCTCGCGTGGAAGGCCGACCGGTAGAGATAGGGGCCCCAGAAGTGCACGGCGCCGGGCATCGCCGGCTCGGAGCCCCAACGGCGGGGGTCGCCGGTCGCGGCGATGGCACCGGCCGTGGCGCCGTGGTAGCTGCGGTAGGTCGTGAGCACCTTGTGGCGACCGGTGTGCAGCCGGGCCATCCGCATGGCGTTCTCGGTGGCCTCGGCGCCCCCGTTGGTGAAGAACACCGTGTCGAGGTCCCCGGGCGCCAGCTCGGCGATGAGCCGCGCGGCCTCCGAGCGTGCGTCGTTGGCGAAGGCCGGGGAGACGGTGAGCAGCTTCGCCGCCTGCTCCTGGATCGCGGCGACGAGCTTCGGGTGCTGGTAGCCGATGTTGACGTTGACGAGCTGGCTCGAGAAGTCGAGGTAGCGGGTGCCGTCGGCCGTCCAGAAGTGCGAGCCCTGTGCCCGCGTGATCTCGGCCGGGGAGATCTGGGCCTGCGCCGACCACGAGTGGAAGACGTGCGCGCGGTCGGCTTCGGCCGTCGAGAGGGAGGGCGGGTGGGGGCTGGTCGTCGTCACCCTCGTCAGCATAGGAGGGCCGCGCCTGCGCGGCGCGCGTCACATGGTTGATTCCTGTTCACAACGCCTGAGTTCTCGCTAGGGTGGGTGACAGCCGGGCGCGCGTCGTGAACCCCTGTACCGACGCGCGCCCGTGGCGTGTCCTCATCCGGTCGGAGCCGTGCGGATGATCCGGGCGCCGACGCGTGTTGACATCGGTGTTGCACCGACCCGCACCCGTTCCGAGGAGATCCTGCATGTCCACCGTCGAGCTGACCGCCGAGACGTTCGAGAAGACCGTGACGAGCAACGACATCGTGCTCGTCGACTTCTGGGCCGACTGGTGCGGCCCGTGCAAGCGCTTCGCCCCCGTCTTCGAGGAGTCCTCGGAGAGGCACCCGGACGTCGTCTTCGCCAAGATCGACACCGAGGCCGAGCAGCAGCTCGCCGCGGCCGCGCAGATCACGTCGATCCCCACCCTCATGGCCTTCCGTGACTCGATCCTCGTCTTCTCGCAGCCCGGCGCCCTCCCCGGCCCGGCGCTCGAGGGCATCATCGAGCAGATCAAGGGCCTCGACATGGACGAGGTCCGGGCCAAGGTCGCCGCGTCCTCGCCCGGCCAGCCCGGAGCCTGACCCACGGGGGGACCCGGCTGGTTGGATGGCCGGGTGCCCCTTCCCTATGTCGCCCTCGGAGACTCGTATGCCGCGGGCGTGGGTGGCGGAGCCAGGCTCGGCGAGTGCTGGCGCACGACCGGGGGGTACCCCGTCCTCGTCGCGCGTGCGCTTGGGCAGGACCTCGCCCACCAGGCGTGCCTCGGCGCGACCGTCGCCGACGTCGCGCGCGACCAGCTCTCGGTCCTCGGTCCGCAGACGACCCACGTCTCGCTGACCGTCGGCGGGAACGACGTCGGCTTCGTGCCCGTCATCGTCGAGTGCGCGAAGCCCTCGTGGATGGTCGACTCCGACGCCGTCATCGACGACGCCTTCGCGCTGCTCACGACCGAGCTCCCCCGTCGGCTGACCCGTCTGGTGGCGAGCATCCGCGAGCGTGCGCCCCGAGCGGAGCTGGTGATCACGGCATACCCGGTGCTGTTCAACGGGGAGGACTGCAACGCGTTGACGTTCTTCAGCCCGTACGAGATGAGCCGCCTGGAGCAGGGCGTCGCCGACCTGGCCGCGGTGATCGAGGGTGTGGCGGGGGACGCGGGCGCGGTGTTCGTCGACCCGCGCGCCGACTTCGACGGGCATGCGGTGTGCGACCAGGAGGAGTGGGTCAGCGGGGTCTCGTGGCCGCTGGAGGAGTCGTACCACCCCAACGTCGAGGGGCACGCGGCGTACGCCCGGCTCGTGCTCGGGGCGTTCGGGATGTCCGAGGGCGAGGTGCGGACGCCCCCCGCCGAGGTGACGGTGCACCACGGGCCGCAACGGCGTGGTTCGGCACCCGTCTTCCGTCTGCCCGACCTGCTCTCACCGCAGAGCCTCGAGGGGGCCCGTCGCAGCGGTCTCGACCCCGACCACATCGCCGCCCTGGCCCGTCGGGCGGCGTTCCCGGCTCTCGGCGCGGAAGCGGAGGCGGCGAGCGCCGAGCTGCACGCGATCGACCGGCTCGTCGGTCAGCGCAGTCCCCAGAGAAGTCAGCGCTGAACCGGGCGTCGGTTCAGCGCTGGGTGCCGGCGCGGCGTGGAGCCGCCGCGGGCTCGGGCCTGCGGGTCAGATCGAGCGGTGGTGGTGCTGGAACTGCGAGGCGACCATGAGCTCGTGGCTCGCGCGGGTCTGGTCCATGTCGACGGTGGTGGACCAGCCGGAGTCGCCCTGACGGCGGAGGTTGCGCAGGCGGTCGGCGATGCGGTGGGCGGTGGACAGGGTCTGCGTGCGGGGGATCATGGAGTCAATGATGCAACCTTCAACTCGTTAGCACAACGTGACTTTGCTACATGGTGGTTAAGTACGGATTAAGAGTCGCAGTAGGCTCGGGTCATGTTGGACCCCCACCGCCTCAGCGTCTTCCGGGCCGTCGTCGGAAGCGGCTCCGTGCAGGCCGCTGCCGACAACCTCGGGCTCACCTCGAGTGCCGTGAGCCAGCACCTCAGCGCGCTCGCGCGTGAGACGGGGCTCGTGCTCTTCCAGCGTCAGGGGCGCGGCATCGTCGCCACGGCCGCCGGGCTGGAGCTCGCCGCCCAGAGCGAGGAGGCGATGAGCCAGTGGGGGCGTCTGGACTCCGTCGTCAGTGACCTCAGGGAGGGTCGGAGCGGTCGGCTGACGATCGGGTACTTCGCCTCCGCGGGCGCCGCGTGGATGCCCGGGCTCGTCAAGCGCCTCACCTCCGAGCACCCCCACCTCACGGTCGACCTGATCCTCTCCGAGCGGACGGGTCGCAGCGTGACCCCGGACATCGACGTCGTGTTCGACCCGGCGGATGGGGAGGGGCGCACGCCACGCCCCGGCTATCGCCAGGTGCCGCTCACCACCGACCCGTTCGTGGCCGTCCTCCCGAGGGACCACGAGCTTGCGGGGGCGCGCACCATCGGTCTGGCCGACCTGCGAGGCGAGACGTGGGTCTCCAACGACTTCCACGGCAGCCTCGTCCACCGCATGGTGGTCTCCGCGTGTGCCGCAGCCGGATTCACGCCGCGGTTCACCGTCCAGGCCCAGGAGCACTACTCGGCGATCCAGTTCGTCGCGGCCGGCGTGGGCATCTCGGTCATGCCTCGCCTCGCTGCGCGCGCCCTTCCCCCCGAGGTCGTGCGGCTTCGCCTCAGCGAGCCGACGCCGGTCCGTGAGATCTCGGTCCTGGTCCGCGAGACGGGTCGCGCCAACCCCGCCGCCGAGCGGCTGCTCGAGATGCTCCTCGAGCTCAACACGCATCCTGCTCGGCGAGGCCGGTCCACCGTCGGGTGATCAGGGCCCGGGTGCGCTGGGCGCGCTCGGCGCGCGGTCAGGCCCGGGAGTGGGGCGGGTGCAGCACCCGGGTCTCGATGACCGCGTCCGGGTTGAGGGGGCCGTAGACGTGCGGGAAGGTCTCGCCCGTCTTGGGGTTCCCGACCTCACGCACGAGTGGTGCGGTGAGGAGCTCCGGGTCAATGGTGAGCAGCAGCAGGTCGTGCGGGACGTCCGCGTAGAACATCGTCAGCACACCGTCGAGCTGCGCAGGGTCGCAGCAGTGGATGAAACCCTCCTGCTCGAGGCTGCGTCCGAGGGTCGACTCGGTGAAGGAGCCCTCCTCCACCGCGCGCGACCACGTCTGCTCCGAGGTGACGTGGTGGATGCGGGCGTCGCCGATGACGCTCACGGGTGGACGGTCTGGTCGGTGTGAGGTGTTGCCATGGCTGCCAACCTACGCGGCGGCATACAGTCGCGCGCATGACCATCCGCGAGGCCACCTCGGCCGACGTCCCCGCCATCCTGCAGCTCGTGCGCGACCTCGCGACGTACGAGAAGGAGCCGGACGCGGTGAGGGCGACGGAGGCGCACTTCGAGGCGGCACTCTTCCCCGAGAGCGGCACCCCCACCACCTTCGCCCACGTCGCCGAGGTCGACGGGCGCGTCGTCGGGATGGCCGTCTGGTACCTCACCTTCTCCACGTGGACCGGCGTCAACGGCATCTGGCTCGAGGACCTCTTCGTCGAGCCCGAGCAGCGCGGCGCAGGGCTCGGCCGCGAGCTGCTCGCCACGCTCGCGCGCACCTGTGTCGACCGTGGCTACCAGCGGCTCGAGTGGTGGGTGCTCGACTGGAACGAGCCGAGCATCGGCTTCTACGAGAGCCTCGACGCCCGGGCCCAGGACGAGTGGACCGTCTTCCGCATGGACGGCCCGGCCCTCGAGTCGCTTGGCGCCGCACCCGGTTCGGGAACGCACCGCTCCGCTTGAGGGCCGGCCGGCGGTGTCACCGTCGCGGGCGCGTCTGCGCTCAGCCCTCGACGGCGCTCGACGCATAGGCGTGGCTCGCTGCGACGATCCCGGCGACGACCTCGAGCTCCTCGGCGTCGCGGGGACCGAAGACCATCGTGAAGCCGAGGCTGAGCCGGCTGCCCGCCCACGGGTGCGGCGTGCCCCACCCGTGGGCCACGACATCCGCCGCCTGGGCGGCGGGCAGTGCGAGGTGCAGCGACCCGTCGTATGCCGGGTGAAGGTGCGCGAACTCCCTCACCTCCGGCACGAGGAAGGCCTCGTCCGGGCCGGTCGACCCGCCGAGCACCAGGCCGCGAGCCCCGGGGACGGAGATCTGCGACTCGCCGCTCGACACCTCGCCCAGGGCGGAGATCCGCGCGAACAGCTGCTCCTGGACCTCGACCGGAGAGGTGTCGGACTGCTGCTGCTGGGGGATGCGCCAGGACACGTCCGGGCGAGCGCCCCGGCGGTCGGACAGCCGACCCTCCGGCAGGGTCGGCCAGGCGACCTCGGAGGCGGGGCTGGGGCTCGGGTGCGTGAGCGCGTAGGAGAGCCGGGCGTGCAGCCAGCCGGCCAGCTGCTGGAGCGCGGCCGGGGTGATGCCGTGGCCGCCCGGGTCACGGTGGCCCTGGGCCGGCGCTCCCGACTCGGTGTGCAGATAGCTCCACGTGCGCGCGAGCAGCTCGCCCGGAATCACCGTGTCGCTGTCCCCCTGCGCCACGAAGACCGGCAGGAGCGCCAGGCGCGACGGGCTCGTCGGCACGCCCGCGTCGAAGGGGAGCGTGCCGTAGAGGATGGCCGCACCGGCATACCGGGTCGGGTCCGAGAGCACGAGGCCACCCGCGAACGCGGCCCCGCCGCTGAACCCCACGAGCACGACGGGGCGCCCGGCCGGGGCGACCCCGTCCAGCCAGGTGCGGAACCACGCCATCATGGCGGCCAGCGACTCGGCGACCGGCCGCCCGATGCCACGGTTGGCGAACCAGGCGTAGCCGCCACCCTCGGCGATGGGTGCGCGGACCGCGACGTAGGTCGCACCCCGGGGGAGGTGCGGTGCGAGCGAGAGGATCTCGCGCTCGTCCGACCCGCGTCCGTGCAGCAGGACCACGAGCGGCTGCTCGGGCAGGTCCTCCCCGTGGAAGGCGGCGACCGGAGCCGCGAAGGCGCCGCTCATCGGGCGGTCTGGGGGACGAGCTCGGCGGCGGTCCCGGTGCCCGCCCAGCGGGCGATCTCGCCGTCGAGGTCGAGGCGGTCGATGGGCGCGCTGTTCTCGTACTCGCCCCAGCTGGCGCGCGGGAGCATCCACATGACCTCGAACTCGTTGCCGTCGGGGTCCTGGCCGTAGATGCTCTTGGTCGCACCGTGGCTCGACTCGCCACCGTAGGCACCGAGCTCGAGGAGGGTCGTTCGGGCCTGCGCGAGGTCCTCGATCGTGTCGACCTGCCAAGCGAGGTGGTAGAGGCCGATGGCTCCGCGAGGGCGCGGCGGCTGGGCGCCCACGCCGAAGAGGCCGAGGTCGTGGTGGTTCCCGGAACGGGGCATCCGCAGGAACGCCGCGTTCGCGCGGGGCTCGCGGGCCACGATCTCGACACCGAAGGCGGCCTTGTAGAAGGCGAGACTGCGCTCGAGGTCGGAGACGAAGAGGACGGCGTGGTTGAGGCGGACGGCGGAGATGGGCATCGGGACTCCTGTGACGGTGGAGATGGTGGCTGACACTTTCCACAACAGTGCCAGAGCAATAGTTGTTCCGTCAACCAATTAGCCAACCTCGGCCGGGCCGGCAACCGACGGGCCCCGGATGGTCGCGCCCCGATCCTGCGTCTCGTCCCCCCGGAGGCGAAGGCTCAGGCCATCGGGACGTTGCGCTCGATCTCGGCCAGCCACGCCGCGGACGAGACGTCGGACGGCATACGCCAGTCGCCGCGAGGCGACATCGTCCCGCCGGCGACGACCTTCGGGCCGTTGGGCAGCGCCGAACGCTTGAACTGGTTGGCGAAGTAGCGCTTGACGAAGATCTCCAGCCAGTGCCGGATCGTCCGGAGGTCGTATGCCGGCCGCTCGCCTTCCGGGTAGCCCGCCGGCCAGTCCCCGCTCGCCGCGTCGGACCAGGCGTGGCTGGCGAGGAAGGCGATCTTCGAGGGCCGGTAGCCCCAGCGGAGCACGTGGAAGAGCGTGAAGTCCTGCAGCGCGTAGGGACCGACGGACGCCTCGGTGGACTGGACCTGCTCACCCTCCTTGGTGGGGATGAGCTCGGGGCTGATCTCCTGGTCGAGGATCTCGGTGAGGGTCGCGTTGACCTCGCCCTCGAACTGCTGCGACGAGACGACCCACCGGATGAGGTGCTGCATCAGCGTCTTGGGGACGCCGGTGTTGACGCCGTAGTGGCTCATCTGGTCGCCGACGCCGTAGGTGCACCAGCCCAGCGCCAGCTCGGACAGGTCGCCGGTGCCCAGGACGATGCCCCCGCGCTGGTTGGCGGCGCGGAAGAGGTAGTCGGTGCGCAACCCGGCCTGGACGTTCTCGAAGGTGACGTCGTAGACCTCCTCGCCCCGGCCGAACGGGTGCCCGAGGTCGGCGAGCATCTGCGTCGCGGCAGGACGGATGTCGAGGGTCTCGAAGCTGATCCCCAGCGACTCCATGAGGTGGATCGCATTGGACTTCGTGCCCTCGCTCGTCGCGAAGCCCGGCATGGTGAAGCCGATGATGTCGGTGCGCGGGCGGCCGAGCCGGTCCATCGCCTTGGCGGCGACGATGAGGGCGTGGGTGGAGTCCAGGCCGCCGCTGACGCCGATGACGACCTTCGGCTGGCCGATGGCGCGCAGCCGCTGCTCGAGCCCGGACACCTGGATGTTGTAGGCCTCGTAGCAGTCCTGCGCGAGCCGGGCCTCGTCGTCGGGGACGAACGGGAAGCGGTCGACCTTGCGGCGCAGCCCGATGTCACCGGTCGGCGGGTCGAGCTCGAAGGCGACGACCCGGAAGGTCTCGCCACCCGGCTCGCCGATGCCCTCGACGCGGCGGTTGTCGTCGAAGCTGCCCTGGCGGATCCGCTCCTGGCGCATCCGGTCGAGGTCGACGTCGACGACGGTCGCCCGGGGACCGGTCGGGAAGCGCTCGCTCTGCCCGAGGAGGCGGCCCATCTCGTAGACCATCGTCATGCCGTCCCACGACAGGTCGGTCGACGACTCGCCCTCGCTCGCCGCGGCATAGAGGTAGGCCGCGTTGCAGCGCATGCTCGCCGACTGCGCGAGGAGGTGGCGGTCGTCGGCCCGACCGACGGTGATGGGTGAGGCGCTGAGGTTGAGCAGGACGGTCGCACCGGCGAGCGCGGCGCGGTGGCTGGGCGGGACCGGCACCCACAGGTCCTCGCAGACCTCGACGTGCACGGTGAGGCCCGGGACGTCGACCGCCTCGAACAGCAGGTCGGTGCCGTAGGCGATGTCACCGTCCTCGTCGGCGCCGGGCCAGTGCGGGCGGTTGACGAGGGTGTCGACGGCGTCGTCCCCGGCGGCGAACCAGCGCTTCTCGTAGAACTCGCGGTAGTTGGGGAGGTAGGACTTGGGCGCGACACCGAGGACACGTCCGCCCTGGATGATGACGGCGCAGTTGAGCAGACGGTTGCCGATGAGCAGCGGGCCGCCGACGACGATGACCGGGGTGAGCTCGGCACTCGCCTGCGCGATGGTGACGATCGCCCGGTCGACCTCGTCGAGCAGCACGTCCTGCATGTGGAGGTCGTCGATCGCATAGCCCGACAGTCCGAGCTCCGGGAACAGCGCGACCGCGACACCGTCCTCGTCGAGGGCGCGCGCCTGCTCGATCGTCGCCTCCGCGTTCCTCGCTGGGTCCGCCATGACGACGGGCAGGGTGCAGGCGGCGACCCGGGCGAACCCGTGCGCGTAGGCGTTGCGGAAGTCCATGCGCCCGAGTCTGTCAGAGCCCGAACGGGTGCTCCGTTCGCGCTGTGCACTGCTGCGCCCCAGCGCGGCAGTGCACAGCGGGGAGTGTGCCCTGCTGCGGCGCGGCGCAGCAGTGCAGAGCGCTGCGCCGGAGGTGTCCGGGGTCGGAGGCACCCCGAACCGGGTGCTCATCCACGCCGATGCAGACGCATTCCTCACCTCGGTCGAGCAGCACGACCACCCGCACCTGCATGGGCAGCTGGTGGTCGTCGGTTCGCGGGTGGCGCCTGTGCGAGCTACGAGGCGCGAGCGCTCGGCGACCGAGGAGCCCGTCAGGGCGTGAGGAGCACCTTCCCGGTGGCGCGGCGCTCGTCGATGTCGGCCAGCGCGACCGCCACCTCGTCGAGGTCGCGCACCGAGCCGATGACCGGGTCGAGGTCGCCGGCCTCGAGCAACGGCACGAGGTCGTCCCACTGGCGGCGGACGAACCCCGGCCGCCCCATCCAGTAGGCACCCCACCCGACGCCCACGACGTCGAGGTTGTTCAGCAGCAACCGGTTGACCTTCACCTCGGGGATCGACCCGGCGGTGAACCCGATGACGAGCAGGCGGCCGAGAGGCGCCAGGGAGCGCAGCGAGTCGGTGAACCGGTCGCCGCCCACGGGGTCGACGACGACGTCCACGCCGCGGCCCGCGGTGAGCTCGGCCACCGCGTCCCTGAACCCCTCGGCCAGGACCACCTCGTCGGCACCGGCTGCGCGCGCGACATCGGCGCGCGCATCGTCGGACACGACGGCATACACCGTTGCACCCCAGGCCTTGGCGAGCTGGACGGCGGCGGTGCCGACCCCACCCGCCGCCCCGTGGACGAGGACCTTCTCCCCCTCGGCCAGGCGTCCGCGCTGGCGCAGGGCGAAGTGGCAGGTGAGGTAGTTCATCGGCAGCGCGGCGCCCTGGTCGAAGGTCACGCCGTCGGGCAGGGGGAAGACCAGGTCGGGGTCGCACACCACCTGCTCTGCGAAGCCGCCGAGGAACGGGAAGGCCGCGACCCGGTCGCCGACCTCGAGCCCGCTGCCGGCCGGTGCCACCCTCACGAAGCCGGCCACCTCGCTGCCCGGCGTGAAGGGGGGTGGAGGCTTCATCTGGTACTGCCCGCGGGTGAGGAGCACGTCCGGGTAGGAGACCCCCGCCGCGGCCACGTCGAGAAGGACCTGCCCGGCCGGCACCTCCGGCGCGGGGAGGTCGACGACCTCCACGGCGTCGGGTCCGTCGAGCCGGGTCACCTGGGCTGCGCGCATGGGCCGAGTCTAGGGAGGCGGCGGCGTCCCCGGGTCGGCCCCGGACAGGGAGCGGGGACCCACCCGGCCCCTGGTCCGTGTGGGTCCCCGCCGTCCCCTGACGAGTCAGTCGCAGGATGTCGACGAGGCGGCCTGCACCCAGGTCATCAGCATCTCGTCGGCAAGCGTGGAACCGGCGCCGAAGTACTCGAGGCCCTTCCCGTTGGCCCCGTTGGGGTTGCTGCTCCCACCGGTCTCGTCGCCCTTCGGGTTCCCGATCGTCATCTTCTCGAAGATCTTGATGCCGACCGGCAGCCCCTCGGCGCGCAGCGCCGCGTAGCCGGCGTCGACCTGGGCATCGCACTGCGCAGTGAAGATCCCGAAATCGGCGGCACCGGCCTCTGCGGAGAACACCAACCAGTTGGAGCTCGTCGGCCCGTCGAGCGAGTACATCGGGATGTAGCAGTGGTGCGCTGACGCCGCGCTGACCCCGAGCGCGAGCGCCCCCACGGCCCCGACGCTCGAGAGGACCGCCCGGCGGCCCCACCTACGTACAGACATGTCGTTCCTCCTCCTGTGGTCGCTGCCCCCGTGGCGGCGACCCTCCCGAACGTAGGGTCGGGCCGCCGGGCGCCGGAGCAGTTTCGGCCAACCGCCGACGAATCCTGCTTACGGGTGATGAGATGGATTCATGAACCTGGAGCAGGTTCGCGCCCTGGCGGCCATCGGGGAGACGGGCAGCTTCGAGCTCGCTGCTCGACGCCTCCACCTCACCCCCTCGGCGGTGAGCCAGCGAGTGAAGGCCTTGGAGACGAGCACCGGTCAGGTGGTCGTCCGCCGCGGCTCGCCCTGCACCCTGACCGAGGCAGGTGCGGTGCTGGTGCGCTTCGCCCGGCAGGTGGAGCTGCTCGAGGCGGAGTCGCAGGAGCTCCTCGGGGTCACCCGGGCCGCCCCGGCCGAGATCCCCGTCGCCGTGAACGCCGACTCGCTCGACACCTGGTTCGCGCCGGTGCTCCGGGAGGCGAGCGGCTGGGCCGACACGAGGCTGTCCCTCGTCATCCGCGACGAGGACCACACCCTCGACGTGCTGCGCCACGGCGAGGTCGTCGCCGCGATCACGTCCTCGGCCGACGCGGTGCCGGGGTGTCGACAGGTGCTCCTGGGGGCCATCCGCTACGTCGCCGTCGCGAACCCCGGTCTCGCCCGCCGCTTCTCGCGCGGCGGCGAGGTCGACTGGGAGAACCTCCCGGTCCTGCGCTACGACTCCAGGGACGACCTGCAGGAGAGCTACCTCGCCGCCCGGGGGCTGTCCTCGACCCTTCCGCCCTCGACCGTGCCCTCCGCGTCCGGGCTCCGGTCCGCCGCGGTGGCCGGTCTGGGCTGGATCCTCGTGCCGGAGGTCTCGGTGACCGCCGAGCTCGCGGACGGACGCCTGGTCTGCCTGTCCGACGAGACGGTCGAGATCCCGTTGTACTGGCACGCGTGGAAGGCTCCCTCCCACCGGCTGGCGCGACTGACCGACGCGGTGGTCGCCGCCGCTGCCGCCGCCCTGCGCCCCGTCCACGCCGGTCGCGACGGCGCGCTCCGGGTCGCGACCCGTCCTCTCGCCCGGTCGCCGCGGGGAATGTGAGCGGCTCGTCACGGCTTGTCCAGGTGTGCCCGTACCCCGTCATGCCCTTTTCGCGACCATCGCCCTGATCGTCGGCGGCTTCGCCATCGGCACGACCGAGTTCGTCACCATGGGGCTGCTCCCCGACATCGCCGAGGGTGTCTCGGTCACCATCCCCGAGGCAGGTCACACCATCTCGGCGTATGCGGCCGGGGTCGTCGTGGGTGCCCCGCTCCTCGCCGTGATCGGCGCGACCTGGCCGCGCAAGGCTCTCCTCGTCGGGCTCATGGTGGCCTTCGTCATCGGCAACATCGCGACCGCGCTCGCGCCCGACTACGAGTGGCTCCTCGTCGCCCGCTTCGTCGCCGGTATGCCGCACGGCGCCTTCTTCGGTGTCGCCGCGCTCGTCGCGGTGGACCTCGCGCGGTCCGGCCAGTCGGGCCGCGCGGTCAGCCGGGTCATGCTCGGCATCCCGTTCGCCAACGTCGCCGGCGTCCCCGGTGCCACCTGGCTCGGCCAGAACCACGGCTGGCGCTCGGCCTACTGGCTGGTCGTCGTGCTGGGTGTGCTCACGGTCGGCATGCTCCTCGCCTACGTCCCGCACATCGAGCGCAACATCGAGAGCACCATCCGGCGCGAGCTCAAGGGGTTCGCGACGACCCAAGTGGCGCTGACCCTCCTCGTCGGCGCCATCGGCTTCGGCGGCATGTTCGCCATGGCCAGCTACATCGCGCCCACGGTCACCGACGTCACCGGGCTCGACGCGAGCGCCGTCCCCATCTTCCTGCTCGCCTCCGGCATCGGCGGGCTCGTGGGCACGCCCCTGGCGGGTCGCCTCGCCGACTGGTCCGTGCTGAGGTCGATCACCATCGGCTGCGTCGGCATGGGCGCCAACCTCGTCGCCTTCGCCCTCACGGCGCAGTGGTGGCCGACGGCGATCTTCTTCTACTTCCTGTCGTCCGTGCTCGCCGGGATCCTCGTCGTCAACCTCCAGCTGCGCCTCATGCAGGTCGCCGGTTCGGCACAGACCTTGGCGGCCGCGAGCAACCACGCCGCGCTCAACGCGGCCAACGCGCTCGGCGCCTGGCTCGGTGGCCTCGTCATCGCCGCCGGGTGGGGCTACACCGCGCCCAGCTGGGTCGGCGCAGGGCTGTCCGTCCTCGGCGCCGGCGTCCTCGGGCTCAGCCTGATGAAGCACCGCTCCGACACCCGACCAGCCCCCGCGCCGGTCGGCTGACGCGGGGAACCTCCGCCTAGAGTCGGCCGCATGACCGTACTCGTCACCAGTCGCACCGAGGCCGGTGTCGCGCACGTGGCCCTGAACCGTCCGGACAAGCTCAACGCGCTCACCCTCGACACGCTCGAGCAGCTCGTCGACACCGCTCGTCGGCTGCGCGAGGACCGCACCCTGAGGGCCGTCGTGCTCTCCGGAGCCGGTGACACCTTCTGCGCCGGACTCGACTTCGCCGCCGTCCTGCGCGAGCCGCGCCGGGTCGCGGCAGCCTTCGCGCCGCGCCCGTGGCGCGGCACCAACACCTTCCAGGAGGCGTGCTGGGCCTGGCGCCGCCTGCCGGTGCCCGTCATCGCCGCCGTCCGCGGCCACTGCCTCGGCGGCGGCCTCCAGATCGCGCTCGCGGCCGACTTCCGCATCACCGCGCCGGACGCGACGTGGAGCGTCCTCGAGGCCAAGTGGGGGATCATCCCCGACATGAGCGGGATCCAGGCCCTCTCGCAGCAGGTCGGCATGGACGTCGCCAAACGGCTGACGATGACCGGTGAGACGGTGTCCGGCACCGAGGCGGTGCGGATCGGTCTCGCGACGCAGGAGCACTCCGACCCGTATGCCGGCGCGCTGGCTCTCGCATCCGCCATCGCCGAGCGCTCGCCGGACTCCGTCGCCGCCACCAAGCGCCTCTTCAACCGGACCTGGACCGCCGGCGACCGCCGGACCTTCCGCTGGGAGCGCCTCGAGCAGGCCCGCCTCCTCATGGGCGCCAACGCCGCGGAAGCCCGGCGCGCGGCCACGCGACGGGAGCGGCCGGCATACCGACCGCGTGCCGGCATCGACCCGAGAGGCTGACGCCGTGGCGACGACAACGGAGCCGCAGGTCACGACGCGGCACATCACCTGCGTGCTCTGCGAGGCGATGTGCGGGCTGGAGGTGCAGGTCCGTGGCCCTGAGATCGTCAGCATCAGGGGTCACCGGGAGGACCCGCTCTCGCGCGGGCACATCTGCCCCAAGGGGGTCGCGCTGCAGGACCTCCACACGGACCCGGACCGCCTGCGCCGCCCGGTCCGGCGGGTCGGCGACGAGTGGGTCGAGATCGGCTGGGACGAGGCGATCGACCTCGCCGCCGACCTGCTCCACGGCGTGCAGGAGCGGCACGGCAGGGACGCCGTCGCGACCTACCTCGGCAACCCCAACGTCCACAGCCTCGGTGCACTCACCCACGGCATCTCGGTCCCACGCACCCTGCGGAGCAAGCACGTCTTCAGCGCGACGAGCGTCGACCAGCTGCCGCACCACGTCGTGGCGTGGGCGATGTACGGGCACCAGTTCCTCCTGCCCGTCCCCGACATCGACCGCTCGCGCCTCGTCGTCCTCGTCGGCACCAACCCGATGGCCTCGAACGGGTCGCTGTGGACCGTGCCGGACTTCCCCAACCGGGTGCGAGAGATGCACGGCCGAGGCGGCCGGCTCGTCGTCATCGACCCCCGACGGACCGAGACTGCGGCCGTCGCCGACCAGCACCTCTTCATCCGCCCGGGCACCGACGCGACGGTGCTCCTCGCCCTCGTCCACGTGGTCCTCGCTGAGGGCCTCGCCCGCCCCGCCGAGTGGGTCGACGGGATCGAGTCGCTCCGGATGCTCGTCGCCGACTTCACCCCTGAGCTGGCGCACGAGGTCAGCGGCGTTGCGGCGCAGTCGATCCGCGAGCTCGCTCGCGACATCGCAGCGGGCGGAGCCGCCGTCCACGGTCGGATGGGCGTCTCCACGCAGGAGTTCGGGGTGCTCTGCCAGTGGGCGATCCAGTGCCTCATGGCGATCACCGGCAACCTCGACCAGCCGGGCGGGACGATGTTCACGACCCCGGCCGTCGACATCGTCGGTCGTGGACTCATGGGCCGGGGTCACCGCGGACGGACGACCTCCGCGGTGCGCGGCCTGCCGGAGTTCGGCGGGGAGCTGCCGGTCTCGGTGCTCGGCGAGGAGATGGAAGGCGAGTCGCCCGCGGTCCGCGCCCTGCTCACCATCGCCGGCAACCCGGTCTCGTCCACTCCCGCGGGCGGGCGGCTCTCGGAGCGGATCGCCTCGCTGGAGGCCGTCGTCGCCATCGACCCCTACGTCAACGAGACGACCCGCCATGCGCAGGTGATCCTGCCGCCGACGGGTCCTCTGGAGCGCGACCACTACGACCTCATCTTCCACACGCTCGCGGTGCGCAACACGGCACGCTTCTCGCCGGCCCTCTTCGAGCGACCCGAGGACGCGCGCCACGACTGGGAGATCGCGCGCGACCTCACCCTGGCCCTGCTGCGCCGGCGCGGTCAGCGCCCGTCGCTCCAACAACTGCTCCGGCTCAGGGCATCGCCGCGCCTGTCGGTCGACCTGCTCCTGCGATCGGCCCGGTCGGGACTGTCCGTGCGCCGCCTGACCCGCACGCCCGGAGGCGTCGACCTCGGACCGCTCCAACCGTGCCTGCCCGGCCGGCTGCGGACCCCCGACCACCGCCTCTCGCTCATGCCGGAGGTGCTCACCCAGGGCCTCGCCCTGCTGCGGTCGCGCCTGCCCGCCCTGCGTCGCGCGGCGACGAGCGGCGACCTCCTCCTCATCGGCCGGCGCCACCAGCGCGACAACAACTCGTGGATGCACAACAGCGCGCGCCTCACCCGCGGGCGGCCGCGCCACCAGCTGCTCATGCACCCCGACGACCTCGCGTCGCGCGGGATCGAGGACGGCTCGCTCGTCACGGTCACCTCGGAGGTGTTGTCACTCCAGGTCGACGTGCGCGCCAGCGACGAGGTCATGCGGGGCGTCGTCTCGCTGCCACATGGCTACGGCCACCGCCGACCCGGCGTGCGCCTCGCCCGTGCCGTCGAGCTCCCGGGGGTGAGCATGAACGACCTCACGGACCCGGCCCGGGTCGAGGGCGTGTCGGGCAACGCGGTGCTCAACGGCATACCCGTCGTCGTGACACCGTCGGTGGCCGTGTGACCGCGCCGGGTGAGGACTCAGCCACCTCGCACGGGTTGGAGGTCGAGCTCGTGGACGAGGTGCGGCGCAGGCTCGTCGGACGCGCATCTGACGGGCGCCCGTGGAAGGTCAAGGTCTACCGGCCCCGTCTCGTCAACCGCCGAGTCCACTCCGAGGTGCTGCCTCGGGGACAGGAACCAGAGGCGCGGATGCACGGCCTGCTCGAGCAGTTCACCTCCTGACGGCCGAATGTCCTGTGCGACAGAGGAATTCGCTGTGGACAACTCGAGTAGACGTCGTCGAACAGGTGTACTATTGATGCATGGGAGGGACAGCGAGACAGAGCAGCGGACCCGGGGTCCGGATCCGCTCCGTCGTGTCCTCGTTGGGCGCAGTGTCCGCCGAGGGACTCACGGAGGCCGAGCGGGTCGAGGTCGTGTCGGCGCTGGAGTCGCTCAAGGGCGCAGCCGCCGCGGCGCAGGCCCGGTTGACCGCTGCTGCCGTGGTAGACCGCGAGCAGCTGGGTGAGGACTCCCGGAGTGTGCGCGCCGACCTGGCCCTGGCGCGACGGTGCTCCCCGACGCTGGCCGACCAGCACGTCGGAGTGGCTCGCGCGCTGGTCGAGGAGATGCCGGCGACCATGGCCGCGCTCGAGCGGGGCGAGATCACTGAGCGGCGCGCCGTGATCGTCGTCCGCGAGACCGCCTGCCTGAGCCGGGAGCACCGGGCCGAGGTCGACCGCCGGCTCGCATCGACGATCAGCTCGCTGGGTGACAAGGCCCTCACGGCGGCGGCCCGTCGCGCGGGCGCAGCGCTGGACGCGGAGTCCCTCGCCGAGCGCAACCGGCGCGCGGTCGCCAGCCGCCGGGTCAGTGTCCGGCCGGCCGCCGACGGCATGGCGTGGCTGTCGATCCTCGGCCCGATGGCGGACGTGATCGGCGCGCACGTCGCGCTGACTGCCGAGGAGGGGCGTCGCCACGTCCTCGACGCCACCCTTTCCGCCGAGGAGTGGGAGGCGGCCGCAGCGGCAGCTCGCGCGGACACCCGCGGCAAGGGTGCCTGGCTCGCCGATCGCGCGCTCGAGCTCCTCTCCGGCCGGGCCCACGGCCAGCCCCAGCCGGTCGAGGTCAGTCTCGTGATGACCGACCGGGTGCTGCTGCCCGCGGCCTTCGGCGGCGATGTCCCCGCCGACGACGTCGCGGTGATCCCGGGCTGGGGCGCTGTCCCCGGGTGCGAGGCGCGCGGAAGGGTTGTCGGACTCGACGACTCCGGCTCGGTGACCTGGCTCCGCCGCCTCTTCACCGACCCGAGCGGCCGCGACCTCGTCGGCATGGACTCGACGCGACGACGCTTCCACGGCGGCCTGCGCCGGTTCCTCGAGCTGCGCGACCCCACGTGCCGGATCCCGTGGTGCGACGCACCCGCCGGGCAGACCGACCACGTGACAGCCGTCCGCGCCGGTGGGGCCACCTCGGGCGCCAACGGGGAGGGACTGTGCCAGCGGCACAACCTCGTCAAGGAGCTCGACGGCTGGCACGTCCGGGTGGAGTCGAGCGGTCTCGACGGACGGGGACCACACGGCATACGGATCCAGACCCCGACCGGTCGAGTGCACGACTCGACGGCGCCGCCGATCCTCGGCGACGGCTGGACCCCACCTCCCGTCGAGGCACACCCGCCCGATGACGTCGCAGAGCGCTTCGGCGACTGGCTCGAGGAGGCGCGCGAGGGTCACTACTGGGCCGCGTGAGTCAGCCCACTTCCCGGCTAAGCGTGCGCTCACCTAGGGTCGGGGCATGGACTTCTCACCGTCGGAGCGTTCACTCGACCTCGCGCAGCGCGTGCGGAACTTCATCGACAGCGAGGTCGAGCCGGCCGAGCGGGTGATCGCCGCCGACATCGCCGCCCGCCGCTCCGCGGGCGAGGACCCGTGGCCCGCGCACCCGCTGATCGGCGAGCTGCAGGGCAAGGCGCGCGGGCAGGGACTGTGGAACCTCTTCCTGCCTGCCGGCCACGAGGGCCCGTATGCCGTCCGGTTCGGCACCGACGGCGGCGCCGGCCTGACGAACGCCGAGTACGCCCCGATCGCCGAGCAGATGGGCCGCTCGTTCTCCGCGCCGCTCGTCTTCAACTGCAACGCCCCGGACACCGGCAACATGGAGGTGCTGCTCAAGTACGGCACCGACGAGCAGAAGGAGCAGTGGCTCGAGCCCCTCCTCGACGGCCGGATCCGCAGCGCCTTCCTCATGACCGAGCCGGGGGTCGCCTCGTCCGACGCGACGAACATGGAGGCCACGGCGACGATCGACGGCGACGAGGTCGTCCTCAACGGCACCAAGTGGTGGTCCACCGGCGTCGGCAACCCCGACTGCAAGGTCGCCATCTTCATGGGGGTCACCGACCCCGGGGCGCACCGCCACGGTCGCCACTCGATGGTGCTCCTGCCCTTCGACCATCCCGGCGTCAGGGTCGAGCGGATGCTCTCGGCCTTCGGCCAGCACGACGAGCCGATCGGGCACGGCGAGGTCTCGCTGACCGACGTCCGGCTGCCCGTGAGCAACATTCTCGCCGGGCCGGGCCGGGCGTTCGAGATCGCGCAGGGACGCCTCGGACCGGGTCGCGTCCACCACTGCATGCGCCTCGTCGGGCTGGCCGAGCGTGCCCTCGAGCTCGCCTGCGAGCGCTCCACGTCGCGGACCGCCTTCGGCAAGCCGCTCGCCAACCTCGGCGGCAACCGCGAGCGGCTCGCCCACGCGCGCATCGCCATCAACCAGGCCCGGCTGCTCGTCCACCACGCCGCGTGGAAGCTCGACACCGTCGGCGCCATGGGTGCGATGAGCGATGTCAGCGAGATCAAGGTCGCCGTGCCGCAGATGGCCTGCGACGTCATCGACATGGCGATCCAGCTCCACGGTGGCGCCGGGATGTCCGAGGACTTCCCGCTCGCCGCGGCCTACGCCAACGCGCGGTCGCTGCGCCTGGCCGACGGGCCCGACGAGGTCCACCTCGGCGTCATCGCGCGCATCCTGCTCCACCCCTACGCAGAGAAGGCGAGCCGCTCATGAGCCGTCGTGTCCTCGTCACCGGTGGTGCGTCCGGCCTCGGCCTGGCCCTGACGAAAGCCTGCCTCGGCCGTGGGGACCGAGTGCTCGTCGTCGACCTCGCCGAGTCACGCCCGGCCTCCGTGCCCGAGGCGGCCGACTACCTCCGCCTCGACGTCCGGAGCCAGCAGGACTGGGACGCCGCGCTCGCCCACGTCCGTGCCGTGTGGGGCGGCCTCGACGTGCTCGTGAACAACGCGGGCGTCGCGACTGGTGGACGCATCGACGTCGAGTCGATCTCCGACTGGGAGCGGGTCATCGACATCAACCTGCTCGGTGTCGTCCGTGGCTGCCAGACGTTCACCCCACTCCTCAAGGAGCAGCGCTCCGGGCACATCGTCAACACCGCCTCGCTGGCCGGGCTCATCCACGGCCCCGGCATGTCCTCCTACAACGCCGCCAAGGCCGGCGTCGTCGCCCTGTCCGAGACGCTGGGCTTCGAGCTGGCACCGTGGGGAATCCACGTGTCGGTCATCTGCCCGGCCTTCTTCAGGACCAACCTCCACGAGTCGCTGCAGGGCAAGGACACCGCGATGGAGGAGACCGCCCTCAAGCTCATCACCCGGGCGTCGATGAGCGCGGACGAGGTCGCCCAGGTCGTGCTCAAGGGGATCGACCGCCACAAACGGGTCATTCTCACGGACCGTCTCGGCCGCCAAGCCTTCTGGACCAAGCGGCTGGTGCGGCCGGCATACGACGCCATGGCGACCAGGGCGGGGCAGAAGCTGGCCCGGAAGTCCGGCGATGCCTGAGCGGTCTCCCACGACACCGGGCAACGCGTCAGCCGTGCGCGACGAGGACGCGTTCGACGTCGAGGCGCTGGCGGACTGGCTGCGGACGAACGCCCCCGGCGAGCCGGGCCTCGAGGGCACCCCCGAGGTGCGCCAGTTCACGGGCGGCGCGTCCAACCTCACCTACCTGCTGCGCTACCCCGGGCGCGACCTCATCCTGCGCCGGCCCCCGATCGGCACCAAGGCCAGGGGAGCGCACGACATGCGACGGGAGAGCGACATCCAGGCGGCGCTGGGTCGCGTCTACGACCGTGTGCCGCGCATCGTGGCCCACTGTGGCGACACGTCGGTGATCGGCTCCGAGTTCTACGTCATGGAACGGATTGTCGGGACCATCCTGCGCCGTGACGTGCCCGCCTCGCTCGGCCTCTCGCCCGCGGACGTGAACCAGCTGTGCCGCAACGCCCTGGACACCCTCGTCGACCTGCACCGCGTCGACGTCGTCGCTGCCGGGCTCGAGGCGCTCGGCCGCGGCCCCGGCTACGTCGAGCGGCAGGTGGCAGGGTGGTCGGCGCGCTACCGCAAGGCGCGGACCCCGAACGTGGGGTCCTTCGAGCCGGTCATGCGCTGGCTGGAGGCCAACCGCCCGTCCGACGTGGGCCAGGTCCTCATCCACAACGACTTCCGCTTCGACAACCTCGTGCTCGCCGAGGACGACCCCACCCGCATCGTCGGTGTCCTCGACTGGGAGATGGCCACCGTCGGTGACCCGCTCATGGACCTCGGCGGGGCGATGGCCTACTGGGTGCAGGCGGGCGACGACCCGGCCGCCAAGGCGCTGCGCCTCCAGCCGACGCACACCCGCGGGATGCTCACCAGGGTCGAGGCCGTCCGCTACTACTGCGACCGCATGGGCATTCCGATGGACGCGGAGCGCTGGGCCTTCTACGAGATGTTCGGCCTCTTCCGCCTCGCCGTCATCGCGCAGCAGATCTACCTGCGCACCTACCGCGGTGAGACGACCAACCCCCGCGCGAAGCGGATGCGCTGGTTCGTCCTCTACCTCGACCTCCGGTGCCGTCTGCTGCTCCGCCAGCAGCGTCGCGCGAGCCGTCGCGCCGGTCGCCGATGAGCCGGATCATCCTCGTCCGTCACGGCCAGGCATCGTTCGGGAAGAAGGAGTACGACCGTCTGTCCTCGCTCGGGCGCACCCAGGCGCGGCACGTCGGGCGTGCCCTCGCCGCACGTGGTGTCCAGCCGTCGCGGGTGATCAGCGGGTCGATGCAGCGCCAGGTCGACACGGCCGCCGCGCTCACGGAGGCCGCCGGCTGGGTGGTGCCGACGGTGGCCGACGGCGCCTGGGACGAGTACGCGCACGGGCCGATCCTCACGGCGTACAAGCCGGCCTACCGGTCCATGACGGTGATGAAGGCCGACCTCGCACGCACCCTGCGGCCCATACGGGCCTTCGACGAGATGTATGCCGTGGCGATGGACCGCTGGGTCGCCGGCGACCACGCGAGCGACTACGACGAGCCGTTCGAGGCGTTCGGCCGGCGTGTGCTGGCCGGTCTCGAGGCGGTCGCCGAGGACCTCGGTCGCACCGAGACGGCGGTCGTCGTCAGCTCTGCCGGCGCGATCTCGTGGGTGACGGCCTCGGCGCTGCACGGTGGCGCCCCGGTCTGGACCCGCCTGCAGCGCGTCATCGCCAACACCTCGGTCACGACCCTCACCGTCGGCCTCAGCGGCCCGACACTGCGGACCTTCAACGACACCTCGCACCTCGACCAGCACCCCGACCTGCTCACCCTGCGCTGACCCCACCCCTCCGAGACCCCAGGACCTGCACATGACGACGACCCTCATCACCGGCGCCAGCTCCGGCATCGGCGCCGAGCTCGCCCGCCAGCTCGCCGACCGTGGGCACGACCTCGCCCTCTGCGCCCGACGCACCGAACGCCTCGACGAGCTGCGCTCCGAGATCCTCGCTGCCCACCCCGACCGCGTGGTCGCGGTCAAGGCGCTCGACGTCACCGACGACGACGCGGTCTTCCGCGTCTTCCACGAGTTCGACGCCGAGCTCGGTGGGGTCGACCGGGTGGTGGTCAACGCCGGCCTCGGAAAGGGCGCCCCGATCGGTGTCGGCGGGTACGCCGCCAACCGGGCGACGGCCATGACGAACTTCATCGGAGCGCTGGCCCAGTGCGAGGCGGCGATGGAGATCTTCCGGGCACGCAAGCGCGGTCACCTCGTGGTCATCTCGTCGATGTCCGCGATGCGGGGGATGCCCAAGACCGTGACGACGTATGCCGCCACCAAGGCGGGCATCGCCCACCTCGCCGAGGGCATCCGCACCGAGATGCTCGGCAAGCCCGACCTCGACATCACCGTCTCGACCATCTACCCCGGCTACATCCGCTCGGAGATGAACGAGAAGGTCGAGCAGCAGACGAGGTTCATGGTCGACACCGAGACCGGCGTGCGCGGCATCGTCGAGGCCATCGAGAAGGGCGTCGACTCCGCCCGCGTCCCGGCCTGGCCGTGGAAGCCGCTCGGAACCGCGATGCGCCACCTCCCGCTCGGGCTGGTCCGCAAGCTCACCTGACGCGGATCCACCCCTCGCCGGTGCGTGGTCGAAGGGGCGGCCGGGGGGTGTTACGCTTGGGTAGTTCCACACCGACAACGGCGGAAACGCACGGTCGGGGTAGCGCCGCAAGGCGGCTACGCTGGAACCACCCCCCACTGGGCCAGGAACGCGGGAATCGCGGGTTTGGCCGGTTGCCGGAAGGCTGCTACGGTGGGTGCCCCGCTGAGATCCAAGCGCGACGAGGACCGGTTC